>CAZWYO010000001.1:0-82424 GCA_964638315.1 uncultured Candidatus Babeliaceae bacterium
GTTTATGTAATTGCCAGTCTGGCTCGGATCTTTCAAGCATTTGAGGAAGTCCTGTTTATACGCGTAAGCCATGACCGGCACTTCACACTCCCAACACCCCCCAAAAAAACTTTTCTTGACAAATAGATATTTTAATGTAATCTAATACTATAAACTTAATGTAAAATAAGGGTATAAAATTATGAAGAAAACAGTAAAAACTATAGCTCTTATAGCCACGTGTATGATGGCTGGAACAGGCTACATGCACGCAGAAAGAAGTTATTTCACGCTCGCTAAAGAGAGCATAGAAAGCCTTTACCAGCCAGATTCTTATTTCTGTTTTGGTTGTATTCATGCAGGCCTACAAGCGCTACTCGACCCGGGCAAACGCCCTTATCAACACGCAGCGATTACGTTGGGACTAAGCAGTATCCCCCTGCTGAGCCAAATAACCGAATATGATAAAAACCCCCATGCAATACTCTGCCCCCCAACGCCCCTATCCAAGACTTTGGGTATCATGGCGCTACTATTTGGGGACGATTTTGATAAAAAAACAAAAAAAATGACCCCCAGCATCGGAAAAACTATCTGCGGTACTTTAGCTACTGTAGCCTCGGTATATGAATGGGGCATGTTTGCCTACAACTTCTACCAGACCTGGAAGAACCCGCAAGCGAATCAGTAAAAAAACAATTCCACCAAATTCCCATAAAAGAGCGGGCCAGTTTTTTAGACTGACCCGCTCTTGTTTTATAACCTAGACCAAACACCTACATAGGCGGCATACCACCCATATCAGGAGCCTGACCTGGCTGTTTTTTATCCTCAGGAGACTCTGCAACCATAGCTTCGGTAGTGAGCAAGAGCCCTGCAATCGATGCCGCGTGCTGCAGCGCAGACCGGACAACTTTTGCTGGGTCGATAATACCCGCCTCTACCATGTCGACAAAGACGTTCTCTTTAGCATCAAAACCAAAGTTATTCTTGCCCTCACGGACCCGATTAACGATCACAGACGCTTCAAAGCCCGCATTGCTCACAATAATTCTCATCGGCTCTTCAAGGGCCCGATCAATGATCTGAGCACCAAGCTTTTCATCGCCTTCGAGTTTGAGCTTTGCCACAACCTCTTTTGCACGCAGAAGCGCAACGCCGCCACCGGCAACGATGCCCTCTTCAACGGCAGCACGTGTCGCATGGAGCGCATCATCAACGCGATCTTTCTTCTCTTTCATCTCAGATTCAGTTGCCGCACCGACACGAATAACCGCGACGCCACCTGCAAGTTTTGCAACCCGCTCCTGCATCTTCTCTTTATCATAGTCAGACGTTGAGTTTTCGATCTGCATCTTGATCTGCGCAACGCGATTGGTAATCTCCCGCTCGTCGCCGTTACCGCCAACGATGGTGCAGGTATCTTTGGTGACAATTACCTTTTGGGCGCTACCAAGATCCGCAACCGTCACGTTTTCAAGCTTACGACCGAGCTCTTCAGCGATCAGCGTGCCCTTGGTCACAATCGCGATATCTTCAAGCATCGCTTTGCGACGATCCCCAAAACCTGGTGCTTTGACCGCAACCACGTTAAGCGTACCGCGCAATTTATTGACGATAAGTGTCGTAAGCGCCTCGCCATCAACATCTTCTGATATGACTAAGAGTGGACGGCTGGTCCGCGCCGAATTCTCGAGAATCGGCAACAGCGGCTTCATATTCGATATCTTCTTTTCAACAAGCAAGATAAACGGATTTTCAAGCACTACAGACATCTTGTCAGCATCGGTGACAAAATAAGGTGATATGTAACCGCGGTCAAATTGCATGCCTTCAACGACCTCAAGGTCGCTCTCCATGCTCTTTGCCTCTTCAACGGTAATCACCCCATCGCGGCCGACCCGTTCCATCGCCTCAGCAATCTGTTCACCAATAAAGGTGTCGGAATTGGCAGAGATCGTCGCAACCTGCTGGATCTCTTTCTTACCCTTAACCGGAATCGAACGACCCTTGATATCAGCAACAACTGCTTCAACAGCTTTATCAATACCCCGTTTGAGTTCAACGGGATTGGCGCCCGCCGCAACATATTTGTTGCCTTCACGGAAGATCGCCTGTGTCAAAACCGTCGCTGTGGTCGTGCCGTCACCAGCAACATCGGCCGTCTTGCTCGCCACTTCGTTAACGAGCTGGGCAGCCATGTTTTCAAGAGGATCTTTAAGTTCGATCTCTTTTGCAACAGTTACCCCGTCTTTGGTCACAATCGGCGAGCCGTATGACTTCTGGATCGCCACGTTCCGGCCACGGGGACCGAGTGTTACTTTTACCGCATCTGCGAGCGCATCAACACCCCGTGCAATTTTTTGTCTGGCTTCGATGCCAAATACTATCTTTTTTATAGCCATCGATTATCCCCTAATTATCTATTTACTGCTGAACAATACCAAGAATGTCATCCTCACGGAGGATCATGTGATCCTTGCCCGCGTCAGTCCCCGCATATTTTGCAAAGAGCACCGTGTCTCCAACCTTCACCCTGAGCGGCGTCAACGACCCCGCGTCAGTGCGACGGCCTTCCCCGACGGCGATAACCGTGCCCAACTGCCCTTTTTCCTTGGCCGTATCAGGAATAATAATTCCCGCCGGACTCTTCTCTTCGAGCTCCTCAAGGCGCTTGATCAAGACCCGATCATACAGAGGGCGAATTTTATCAAACATGCCAACTCCTTTGCCAGTTATTGTTAATATTCGTTTATTATCTGTTGTTATGAAAAATCCATCACGTGACACAGATTACATGCGCAAAATATTCATGTGACGTTCACGGTTTTAGTATACCGCAAAGAGAATCTGTGGCAAGACCTGATAGCAACTGACTCAGATTTTTTGATAGCAAACAGATAAAAAAACAAATACAAAAATCTATTTTCAAAAAAGTATTGTTTCCTATCACTCAACCACAGTATAGTGAGAGTGAAAAAAGAGGAGTTTTTTCATGAAAAATTCTACAAATTTACTATTATTTTTGCTGCTCTGTTCCTGTTTTACGACCTGGTGCCCTGCACCAAAAGAGCCGCCACCATGTGATCAGACTTCTGGTGCGCTCACGATATTTACTAACGAGTCGGAAAACAGCTCGGGAAAATTAGGGCCCGTCGGCACTACGCTCTACGACATGCTCGAAGAAAAAGAACCTGTTTCAATGATAGTTGCCTCTAACCACCTACTCAACGATATCAAATATTTTAAACGTGGATACCCAAAATGGTGGTCAGCCCACACATTAACTGAGAACATCTCCGTGCTGGTGCCCAATAATCTGGCCGCTAAATATCGCGCACGGGGTGGCATACCAAACGACGTTGATGACAACCACGTTCTGGGCATCTATTTTTCAGATAAGCCAGTGCTGAGAGAGCAGGACCTGAGTGTCAGAACTATTGGTTATAAAAAATTATCGGCAGAGACGAAAAATGCTCTGTTACAACTATTCATTCCCCGCACCGATTACTGGCAACGGTGGCACGGAGAAAGAGCACCAAAAACCTGGACGTTCCTCTTTATTGGACATGGTACTGCGCCCTACCAACGCGAAGGTACTTTACACGGCAACTTAATCGAGTACGAAGGCAGAATCGCCGGGCTAGTAACCAGCGATGTGCAGGATCTTTTATCTCATCTATCCGGCAAGATAGAGGGGGGAAGTGGTGCAGAATCAACAGATATTCAGGGAATTATTAACATAGCCTCGAGCACGTTCATATCCTGCTTTCTTGATCTCAACATGTTGATAGCATTTAACAAGAATCCGAACCAACAGCTTGCCAATTTTTATGACTTTCCCTACCCAATAATACTGTTGACCCCGCTCGCTGCCGAGGTTCCTAGCCGTCACGAAAACTACGAATTTAAGAGATTTTTCACGATGCTCCACGAGGGGTGTGCATATCCAGATTTTCTCACGGCGGTCGAACATATAGCCCCCCAAAGCTTGGATAATATACCTGTTATCAAAAAACCAGGCATCCCATTCTTCTTCCCCATCGACCCCAATAAATCTGTCGCGATAGGTAAAACGATGGGCATCGCACGCACTGATCCACTCGTCATACCCGATTACTTTAAGAGAGAAGACATCAGAGCGATTTTGATTGGAGCGGAAAAAATTCCCTTTACCGTCATTCTTAAACCCATGAAACAACTGCCCCCCTTCTTCTCGTCAGTAGTCGGACCGAGCACGCACGAATTCACAAAATTGGACGCACGGGACTACCTATTCAGCGATATCATAAGCGCATTCACTACCACCAGACAGCTCACCTGGAAGGCTTTTAAGTTCAACACACTAATTGCTCAGGACAAGAACAAGAAGGTACAGACATACACCAACGTCAGCATTATCAACAGTCTTGAACATTACGAGATAGCCGATAAACCCCAACAACAAGTCCGCACCATGGTCAAATATAGTGTTGTTGATGCCGACGGGAATGTTGGCAGAACGAATTTCTTCGAAAAAATAATCGCAGAAAATATCGACACACAGGCATTTGGCGAGAAGGCCTCAACAAATCCAAGACCACTCGGTACCGGGGCGGAACAGAACCTAGAGAAGCTCTTTGGCGCCATCTCAGACATGGCACTACATCCCAACACAGAGCCACCAGACATACATAAAATTAGCGAATTTTTCGAGAGACATGTCGAAAAAGCAACACCTGAATGGCAGGCGGCAACCGTCCTCGAAAAACTGACACGAGCATTAAAGAAGCTTATTGAACCCCAAATTGGAGCATAACATGGCACAGATCTACCCCTCACTCATCTCAGGTGACATCCTAAACCTCGAGGCAACCATCACCCTACTAGAGCCCCACTGCGCAGGCTTTCACCTCGACGTCATGGATTTTGACTTTGTACCCAATCTCACCTGGGGGCCGGTTTTTATAAACGCAATCAGAAAAGTAGCGACCAAGCAGCTCTGGATAGACCTGCTAGTCCAGCACCCCGAAAAATATATCGATCTCATGGATCTCAACAAGGGCGACATAGTGTCGGTCCATTTTGAAAGCAAACATGATGGGGCTGTCTTTGAAAAGATCCGCTCACGGGGCCTGCTGGCAAGCCTGGCCATCGATCCCCACACTGACCTTGCACAAGCAACGCACCTGATTGGCGAGGTCGACCACGTACTCTTGATGTCGGTCATACCCGGATTTTCGGGGCAAGCATTTATTCCTGAATCGGTGAGTCGCCTTGAGCAGCTACACGCCCTGCTTGAACACCTACATCGCAAACCACTAATCGGCATGGATGGTGGGCTCAACAAGAAAACGCTCCCTAAGATTCTGGAAATTGGTATCGATACGGTTGCAATGGCCGCCGGCATCTTCGGACAGCCCGACCCAGTTGAGGAGCTCAAGCACTGGAATGGGCAGTAGGGGGATCAAATATTTGTAGAACTTCCGGTCACATTCCCCAGACGGTAATCGTCTTGCTGTCGACAGTTTCCTGCCGGTTAAAAATCTTTTCCTCCCATCTCTTTTTTCTCTCATCAAAAATGATCAGATGTCCTTCGGTGGCATTGGACGTATCCATGTACTCAGCAGTCTGTTTAAGCCCCTTGATTAGCGTTATTTTTTCGCTGCGCCAGACCTTAAGCTCAACCACAATACGTTGCGTTTTCCAGGTAATCAGAAGATCAACCCGCCCCGTCCCCAATGCATACTCCCGATGAATTTTGCCTCCCCCATTTATAATCCGTTGCAAGAATGCCATCGTAAACAGGTGGGGGCCAGACTCTTTGTAATCAAATTTATCGAGCCAGATCGCCGAATTTTCCCGGTAAAATTCCGTAAAAGAAACGAGCATTTTATGCATATCTAGCGACCCATCAGGTCGCACGTACCAGAGCTGCTGTTGCGGCATAGTAAGCTGCGTTGAATAAGTAAGTTCTCGTGGAATAACCTCTTGGTAGAGGGGATTTGCAATTACCAAGTTATTGTTCCGACGGGCAACAAGCCCGAGATCTAAAACATACTGGATGTCATCAGAGGGAAAGTCGCGAGAAGTGTCAATTCCCGTAATTATCGCGTCAATAATATTACGCACACGAGGCTCTTTGAGGCGATCGATAAGCACATCAAGGTGGGTATCGCGACGTTTAATCAATTCTTCTTTGGCACGCTCGATACTATCTTTAGTAATCGGCTGGGACGGATCTTTCACATCGCGAAAACATGCCTGGTATGCCAAAGCGTTCACTAACCATGGCTGACCCTGAGTAACCTCAAAAGCATAGGCAATCGCATCGTCATCAAATTTTTGACCCGTTGCAGCAGTATGTTGCAGATAAAGCTCTCGCACGTCCTTTTTCGTGAAATCGAGCAGACGAAGCGATTCAGATTTGATATTAAACGCACTGCCACCAAGCACTGTAGCCTGTTTTTCATCTGACCAGACGCGATAATCGCGAACATCACGCACACCAATCAGGCAGAGTGATTGTGGAAAGTATTTTGGTCTTTTATCGTATCCTGCCCTCAACTGCCGCAATACCGAAATCAGGGTATCGCCAACGAGACAGTCGATCTCATCCATAAAAAGCACGATCGGTTTTTGCGATTGTGCACACCATCTACTCAAGAGCGTTGTCAGCAGACTTCCAGCAGGAACAGCCTCTTTTTTGAGATCTTCAAAAATCCCCAAAAATGCTTTTTCCGTAGGCAATTGTTCAGTAACCCGTGTGGCAATTTCCTGCACGATCATCGGTAAGGCATAATTATAGTCTGCGCGTGCGGCCTGAGCACCCTCGACATTAACGTATAGAGCAGTATAAGCACCCTCTTCGTTGAGCGTTTTGGCAAAATTACTCATAGTTGACGTCTTACCCGTCTGCCGAGGGGCATGCAAAATAAAGTATTTTTTTTGCTCGATAAGCAAGCGTAGCTCTTGCTCATTCAACCGCTCTGAAAGCGGCAAACAATAATGATCTTCCGGATTAACCGGACCTGCAATGGAAAAAAACTTCATACTGGTTCCTGTAAAATAGTGCTAGCTTTTATACCCATTATCACACTAACACACCTTTAAATTTTCAATAATATTGAGGGCTTAACAAAAAGACACTCCCAAAAATTCTGGAAATCGGCATCGACACTGTCGCTATGGCCGCCGGCATCTTCGGACAGCCCGACCTAGTTGAGGAGCTCAAGCACTGGAATGGGCAGTAGGGACATGAGCGGCTAACATTGTCCCCTTCAATTTCTTCTGCTATAATCTCTCTCGTTATGTCGACTGGCAAAGGGCTGCCGCCATAGCGGTATACGATTTTTTCCCATTACAGATGGAATTGAAAGGGGATGTTATATGAAAATAACAAAACTATTGGTGTGCACGCTTTTATTCGCAATGGTGGCGCACGAAGCTCAGGGAATGGATAAGAAAAAAATATCATCCCTGCTTACGCTCGTAACGTATGGGCCTTACCCTTCCACCAAAATGTTCAATTACTGGGATACTGAGACAATCCAAAAAGCAACCAAGAGTATCGAATACATACTCGACAACATTGTACTAAAATCCAATCTTGATCAACAAAACACGAATCTGCTCAATAAACTGCAGCAGACGGAACAGAAGCTCGAACAGAACAACTATCAGCAACAAGTTAGCCTACAACAGGCCACCACCAAACTTCTTGAACTCCAACAAAAGCTCACACAACACGAAAGTCAGCAGCAGACACTCCAACAAAATAACAGCCAACAGCAGACTGCTCAACAACAGCTTGCAAACCAGATTCTTGAGTTACGACAAAGATTCGAACAGTACCAAAACCAGCAACAGGAGATACAGCAGCAGAATGCAAACAATTTTCTAGAGCTTCAACAAAAAATAAATCAGCTTGCTGAGCAGTATGAACAGCATAAAGCACTACACAAACACAAATTTTTGCAAAAACAATTCTTCTACGCAGCACACAGTGATCTTGAGAAAGTGAAATCTTTAATCCAAGAAGCTGGCGCGAACGTTGTGAAGGAAGGAGTAAATATCAATGAGCCAGACGGCAAAGGACGGACGGCCCTGCATATCTCCTCATATCTCAACCAGATCAAGATTGTAGAATTTCTCCTCGGATTAGGGGCTCAGACAGACTTGAAAGACAAGCTTCTCCAGACGCCATTACACCGCGCTGTCATAAAGGGCAACAACGAAGTAGCAACAAGATTATTAGAGAAGAACCCCGAGCTCGTCGATCAACAGGACTACAATGGCAACACCGTCCTGCATATCGCTACCCAAAAATACAATCCTTGGCTCACGCGCTACCTCGTTGTCAACTACAATGCCAACACATCGGTGAAAAATAACTACGGCCAAACGGCGCTGCAGATCGCCGAGGGGAATAAAGACGAGAAGATAATAGATACACTGAAGTAGTACCAATTTTGGCAAACAACAAAATCCGCACATAAACAGAAAAGACATAGATGAAAAATACGAAAATTTTAGCGGTTGTAGTAGCTCTATCTTTGAGTTGTCCAACCATGCAGTCGGTGGGTTCTGACAATGGCACAAAAAATGGTTCTGTGAGCCCACTCGTTAAAAATGGGTTATTGGGAACTGGGGTTGGCCTGGGGAGCGTCGGTCTGTTGTACCTGGCGTCTGCCGGGGGAAAATTGGGCAACCATTCGCCCACGCTCAAACAGTATCTTGGTATAGGGATTAGCGCGGGAGTTAGCGCTATAGGCCTAAAATATCTCTATGACTACTGTACGGCTCCTTATACGCCCGAACAGCTGCTTAAGTTGGTCATACATAATCCTAAGAAGGCGCTTACTTATGTATACAAAGTTAATGATAAGTTTGCTACGAGTGCCGAAAAGTCTCCCCAAAAGGTTTTGGAATTGGCGCGACAGTACGAGCAGGACTGCCCCCTGTTGTCCTTGGGGGAATGCACGCAGGAAGATTGGGGAGCTTGTATATTGAGCAGATACTATGACCCAAAATTTAGAGAACATTTCGAGTCTAAGGTGGTTGCTGCTATCTGCAAGAGACTCAAGGGTGGTAAAGTAGTCAACTATGTCGGTTTTGGCTCGGGGGGTATGTTCCAAGACCTTGTGATTATGGCTAAGGCGCTCACAAAAAATCCGACCGCTCAGATTAATATCAATCTCATAGATCCAAAATATTACCACTACATGGCTATGCGTGATTACCTGAAAAATGGTCGTGAGGTAGGGCAAAAATATGATGACACGCCGACTGAGAAATTTGCAAATTATGCTCTCACAAAGGCCAAAGAAGAAGTAAAAAAATATGACGAAACTCTCAAAGTTAGTGATGCGGAGTTTAAGGAAAATTTTAAAAGCAACATGACGTTTGAGGGAATGAAGTATAAGCAGTTTCTCTCATTCCTCCAAAAAATGTTCCCAAAGGCAACCCCAACGCTTTCGATCCATGGATCAACCGATGAGTACCTAAAGTATGTGGATACTAATAAGTCGTCATATCCAGATGTTGTCACTACGGCCGATATTCAGGATGAGATGAGTCTGATTAAAGATAGTGTTTATAATTATGCAAAACTCTCGCTTCTTACTAAAAAGAAGCAGCCGTCTTCGATAAATTTTTGGCTTTCCAAGGGCTACCAGAACCAAAATCCAGAGATCATTACCTACTCACTCAAAAAAGTGAAGGGCGGGGAGAAGGTGGAGATTGAGGAAAAATTTGACTATGCCAAAGATATAGATCATATCTGGCAGAAGGCTGTAACAATATGATAGTAAAGCTTAAATCTTCTCCGCCACCTGGTCCTTGCCCACTTCATGCAAGATCAATTTTGTGACCCTTCCGTTGGCATCTTTGACAAACGTCATCTGCACGTTTTCGTCTTGGGGATGATGAAAAAATTGAGTCTCAGATTCTGGGTAGAGCCTATGTTTTACCTGCCCCGCGGCAGCAAAAAGTTTGTCATCTTGCTTGGTTATTGCAATAACCAGATTCTGACTCACCCTATAGTTTCCCACATACTGGTCATAGATCGCCGGGTCAAGTTTGATAGCAACGCGTTTTTTAGGCCAATCATATTTTTCCCCGAAAACAATCGCTGCGAGTCCATATGCAATAAAACCGACAGGGCAACGTTCAAAATTGCTCAGCAGAATAATGCAGACGTTATCGTCAGGATAGCGGGCAATATACGTTGAAAAGCCCTCTACCCTGCCCGAATGTCTCACCACTTTACGGCCAAAATTTTCGCTAATACCCCACCCATAGCCATGCCCATCCTTGGCTGGAGCAAATAGCTGTGCACGTGATGTGCTATTCAGTAATACTTCACTATACAATCCACGATCCCATCGATACAGGTCTTCCACTGTTGATATAAGGTTGCCATCGCTCAAGGGTAGCGACATATCGACATAGGGGACCGGGCTCATGGTCTGGCTATCAATCAGATTGCTTGTGCGTAACCCCGCTAGCTCATAGCCAACAGCATTGCTTTTATCTGTTGGATCATAGAAGAAGTTCGTGTTAGCCATGGAAAGCGGTTTAAAAATATATTCCTGCATGTAGCTGTCTAACGTCTGTTTTGAAGCTTTTTCAATAATACAGCCCAACAAGATATACCCGGAGTTACTGTAGTTATATTTTGCTCCTGGCTCAAACTCTAGAGGCTTATCTTTAAAATAATCGAGCATTTTTTCAAGTGATCCGAGCGACTTTGGCGTTGTGCCCTTAGAGTAATCTGGAATCCCTGAAGTATGTGTTAAGAGGTGATGAATCGTAATCTTATCTCCCTGGGGATAGTCAGGAATGTACTTCGAAACTGGATCGCTAATCCTCAACAGCCCCTTTTCCTGCAGCTGCATTATGGCCATTGAGGTAAATTGTTTTGTCACTGAAGCGAGCATAAATCTTGTCTGGGGCGTATTAGGGACACCAAGCTCATAATTGGCCATGCCGTAGCCCTTGCAGAGCACGATCTTACCATTTTGGGCAACGAGAACAGAGCCGTTAAATGTACCCTGTTTTACGCATGCCTCCACATACTTATCCAGCTTGGTTTCGAGCGAACAACAGCCACAGCCTGTGCACAGGTACCAGGCACCCAAAACGACGGCCAAGATGCCAGCGACCAACCCCACTATCACATTTTTCTTCATCGTTATAACTCCGTTTAAAGGTGTTTAGCAAGAAACTTTTCCATGGCCTTTGCCGCCATTATATTATTCTTCTGCCCGGTGGCCCCATGTCCCTCATCGTCAAAAACGATGTACTCTACATCAAGCTTTTTCGCCTGCATAGCCGCCACAATCTGATCTGATTCCGCCTTCTTTACGCGAGGATCATTGGCCCCTTGGATGATAAGCATAGGAATTTTTATAGCATCAACCTTAAAGAGCGGTGAGCGTGATCTGAGAAATTCTTCTTCTGTTTCAGGGTCCCCCACACGCAAAGCCCAAAACTTTGATACCATTTTCCAATACGAGGGCATAGTTTGGAAAAATGACACAAGGTTGCTTATGCCCACATAGTCAACAGCACAACAAAAGATATCGGGGGTGAAGGTTGCGCCTACCAACGCTGCATAACCCCCATACGACATGCCATAAATGGCCACTCGCTTAGGATCTGCTATTCCCTGGTCAACCGCCCACTTAACGGCATCGACCAGATCATCTTGCATTTTTCCGCCCCACTCTTTGTTGCCCGCATTTACAAAATCTTTGCCATACCCAGTTGATCCACGGAAATTAACTTGCAAACAAGCGTATCCCCGATTGGCAAAAAACTGAGCAAAGCTGTCAAAACCCCACCTATCCCTTGCCCACGGTCCGCCATGCACATACAAAATCATAGGGAGATGTTCTGTTTCCCGGCCACAGGGAAATGTGAGGTAGCCATGAATCGTAAGCCCATCTCGCGCTTTAAATACAATTGGCTGCATGTGCGCAAGGCTATATTGGTCGAGCTCAGGCCGCGCGGAAAACAAAAATATAGCCTTCTCAAGCTGAGCATCAAAAAAATAATAGGTATGCGAATGGTCATCATGTTTAAAACTCAAAATCCACTTCTGTTTATCGGGACCCTCGCCACGAAGCGCCGAGCAACCAGCAGAGATTAAATTGCCTGCATCAACCCGCTGCATAGCTCTGATCAGTTTGTCATACTCGGGAGTAAGGCCGCGCATCACCCATCGCTCTTTCAGAATATCAACGGCCCATACATTACCATACGCATCGTGCGTAAACCCTCCAACATCGTACTCATCATCGTGCTCCACTACGGTACGCACACCAGTCTCAAGGTCTAAACAGACCCCTTGTGCGGTATTTGAGCCTTTGGGATCAATAAGGTACAATTTTTTCCCGTCGCGTGAAAACTGCACGGAGTCAACCAACGACGCATCCAACCAATCCCACGACTCAAGTTCACGCCAAGAGGAACGCTCATCCGTTCTATACAGCAACGCGCAAGATCCCTCAGCCTTGTTAAGACGCATGACGGCTCTTACCTGAAGATCTCGGTCAGCATACCATTCCCAAACATCACCAGGGTTTTGTGCAACCAAGGTGCATGCGTTAGTCTGAAGATTAATGCGGTAGACATTAAACAGTTCAGGATTATCTCTGTTGGTGGTAATAAGAATTTCGTCTGGATGGAGGGGGCTTCGAGAGTTAATCACAGACCGCGCGCCTTTGAACGGTGTTAAATCGGTCTGCGCCGATGTTTCGAGATTGACCTTGTATACGTGATAATTCTCATCTCCCTTGTCATCCTGCTTAAAAAGGATATGCGTATTATCATAGGCCCAAAAAAAACCTTGAATATCCCGCTCCTGTTGCGTCGTAATTGGTCTATCGTCATTTTTGTCTATGCTTTTCACCCAGATATTCATCCGCTCTTTAACAGGAGCTAGATAAGCAATGCGTGTACCATCAGGTGAGATGGTTACATCTGCTTTTTGGGGGTTACCAAAGAGAACCTCAATGGGAATCTTTTTGGAACAAGCTTTGGCAGAGCGGTAATAGAGAAATAGACCAGCACCGGCCAGCGCCGCTACCGCGAGCAGCACTAGTTTGGTTCTGATACCTGACTTTAAAAAAGAAGACATTAAACACCTTTCATGGTTTCAACAAACGCGCCCGCCACTCACTGCACCGTCAAAGAAAAACCCATCGCATGTAAAATCGACACAAACGAGCTTAATTCGGGGTTGCCCTTTTTTGACAACATGCGATACAGGCTCTCGCGCCGCACATGCGCACGCCGTGCAAGGTACGTCATGGTACCCTGGGCCTCGGCCACGTTTCTGAGGGCATCAAGAAAAAGTTGTTGTGATTCCGCATCCCCCTTACGGCCCTCTTCCATCGCAGCATTTAGATAAACAACCGCATACTCACGATTCTTAAGCCGTTCAATAAGCATCCCGTGATATTCGACACTCCGTGGCATTTTTTTAGACACAACTTTTTTTGCTGCTTTTTTTGTCACCATCGCCCTTACCTCTGTATTTTAACGGGGCCGCTCGTGAACAAGACTAACCAATTTTGCAAGGGTCCTGATCGTCGGATTTTTTGCCTTCAAACTATGATAAGAGGTTGAGCCCGGCATGGCGGCATCACGCCGCTTTGCATCCATTTCGAGTGCTTCAAGATAGATCGCAATAAGTTCCATAACGCCATCTGGATAGTCTTTCTGAAGACATTTCCATATCGCATCATGTACAACTTTCTCATTGAGCAGCTCGTCTAGGGGGCCATAGGAAATAACTTTCACACCCTTTTTTAAGCTCAACCCTAGCTTTTGTAGCCATTTTTCATATTCCATGGTTTTAATGCGCGAAAATGTAATCACGGCCTTATTCCAACACAATAGCTTACGTTCCCTATAAAAATATGATGCATTGGCCTATTCGTCAAATTAGCGTAACCATGGATATAATCTGGATCCGCGTCACTTCGATAGCCCTTTGTACTCAAGCACAACCTGTTTCTCGCCACCCTCGCTCGTGGGCTCAACCTCCCGCACAGGTACAAAGCCATTCTTGGTGTACACAGACTGCGCAGGTTTGTTGTTCACGCCCGTCGCGACCATGATTTTGTTCGCACCCCTTTTCTTACATTCGGTAACCGCATGAACAACCATTTTGCCACCAATCCCCTTGCCCTGGTACGCATCCGCTGTTTTGAAGTAGGCAATCAGAAATTCGTCGCCAAACCTGAATACACGAATAAACGAAACAGGCTTATCATCCACCAGGTAAACGTAGATAAGCTGTTCGTCGATGCGTATGACAATGGATTCTGCCCAGCGCTTGTCGTTCCGCACCAATGCCGATTCAGGAATACCCATGAGTGTGACGCGTGTAACGAACTGCTCTTTATTTTCTGGTGGTACCGGCATGATTGCAGTTCCGGCTGGGACGTCTAGATCGATGTACTGCGCTGCGTCCTCCGAGTATGCCAAACTCTCTTTGGTGATAAAAACACGATCACGTTTTTTGTCATACGGCTTTATGCCGGTAAATTTCATGCAACTGGAAAGAGCGGCACAACAGCACATGGCGAGGATGAGCATGCAAATTTTTTTTAAGAACACCATCGAAACTACTCCCTTTACGCAATCTTCTCCGCCACGCTGTCCGTACCCCCCTGATGCACGATTAACTCTGAAACTGCGCCATTTTTATCTCTGACAAAAGAGAGCTCAAACTCATCATAGTGGTTAAAGAAAACGGCCTCAGATTTTGGATGAAGCTCGATCTTCCCATGTTTTTCCGGAAACTCATCTCGGACAAAAAGCTTCGCACTTTCTCTTGTTATGGCAATGATTGCGCCGCCTTCGAACCGATAGGACCCCACGTACTGATCGTACGTTTGCGGGTCTGCTTTAAAAACATCTGTTGGCCGCTGGCATCCCCGCTTTTCCAGAAAACTCACCACTTCTTGTGCCACCTCTTCTGGTGAGTGGATGCCAGTATTCACGATCAGGTCCCACTGATGCTTTGGCGCGAGTACGATCTCATCGCGGGTATCGAGTTTAAACTGTTTCACAAAATCACTTTCCGACACGGCCTCGTCTGGTGTCAGTTTGGCCTCTTCGCGCACCAGGGGCAATTTAGCCTTGATACGACTTGTTGCTATTCGATCAACAATAACGTCGTTGTCGGACTCTTGTAATTTATAGATGGCCGGAAATTGGCTCCACACAAGATTTAATGATCGGGGACTCCCCTCTAGTGCACGTTTTTGGACACGATCCACAATGACATCAAGAGGGCAATAGACCAAGATCTTAATAACTTTTTCAGACCCCAAAATAGCACAATAGCGGTCGTAATCGTCATCAAAATCCACCGTATCAACAAAAACATTTTTGCCCTGTAAGGCTAGCTGCTTAACATGGGAATACATCGCCTCATGAATTTTTCGAAAAAGTAGCCGCAGCTTCTCGATCGGCATAGCCTTCATAACCTCGCGTTCTGACGCGGAAATGGGATGTTCCTTCTGATATGCCACCTGAAAATCATCAAGGGCTACAACGCCATACGCAGGACCGTATATCCCCTGTAGCTCATTAATAATGGCAGATTTACCTGCTGAAGATGTTCCATTAAAAAGAACGATAAGACCCGCCTCTGGTCTTTTTTGTTTGAATGAACAGGAAGTGAATAGGGTGACTACGCAGAACAGAATGAGTAACGACCAGCCCCTTTTGATTTCGTACATATTGCACTCCTTTACACTCCCCAGACGGTAATTGTCTTGCCGCCAAAAGTCTCTTTTTTAGTGTAGATCTTTTCTTCCCAGCTCTTGTCTCGCCTATCGAAGATGACTAAATGCCCTTCGCTAGCGCCCGCTGTATCCATATACCCAGCTGTCTGCATAAGCCCATCTGGTAACGTTTTTGTATCTTTATAGACCTTGAGTTCTATGGCAATTTTCTGTTTTTTCCACGTCAAAAGAAGGTCGAGGCGCTTGCGCCCAAGGGCATACTCACGATGTATCCTGCCGCCACCGTTAATCACGCGTTGCAGAAATGCCATCATGAGCAGATGCGGACCAGATTCTTTATATCTACAATCAGCAAGCCAGTCTGCAGAATTCTCTCGATAAAATTCGGTAAATGCCTCAAGAAGCAATGTCATGTTCAGTGATCCATCCGGATTTTGGTACCACTTGATATCCTGGATCATCTCTTCCTGTTTGGCATAGGTGAGTTCACGCGGGATAACTTCCTGGTAGATCGGATTGGCGATTTCGAGGCCCTTCATCTTAATGAGCCCCAAGTCACGGGCATATTGAATATCATCCTGTTTGAGCTCATCAGCCGTCTTAATATTGCCCGTAATGATCGCATCAATAATATTGCGCACTCGTGGCTCTTGAAGACGGTCGATAAGCACGTCCAGGTGGGTATCGCGACGCTTGATAATAATCTCTTTTACCGTATCAATAATGTCTTTAGTAATTGGTTTAGTACGGTCAGTCTGAAGCTCAAAACATGCTTCCTGGGCCAAGGCGTTCGCCAGCCAGGGCTGGCCCTGGGTGAGCTCAAAAGCATAAGTTATAGCATCATCATCAAATTTTTGACCAGTCGCAGCCGTATGTTGCAGGTAAAGGGCACGCACTTCAGGCTCAGTGAAATCCGCCATGCGAAGTGATTTTGTTTTGATGTTGAACGCGCTTCCACCAAGCACCATTGCTTGTTGTTCATCGGACCAGATACGATAATCGCGAACATCCCGGACACCAATAAGACATACCGATTGTGGAAAGTATTTTGGCCTCTTATCGTATCCAGCCCTCAACTGACGCAATACCGAAATTAAAGTGTCGCCAACAAGAGCGTCGATCTCATCCATAAAAAGCACTATCGGTTTTTGCGATTGTGCGCACCACCTGCTCAGAAGCGTCGTCAGCAAACTTCCTGCAGGAACAGCTTCTTTTTTGAGATCTTCAAAAATCCCCAAAAATGCTTTTTCCGTAGGCAATTGTTCAGTAACCCGTGTGGCAATTTCCTGCACGATCATCGGTAAGGCATAATTATAGTCTGCGCGTGCGGCCTGTCCACCCTCAATATTAACGTATAGAGCAGTATAGACACCCTCTTCGTTGAGCGTTTTGGCAAAATTACTCATAGTGGACGTCTTACCCGTCTGCCGAGGAGCATGCAAAATAAAATACTTCTCTTGCGCAATAAGTAAACGCAGCTCTTCTTCATCAAGACGTGTCTTAAGTGGCAAACAATAATGTTTTTCCGGCTTTACCGGCCCTGCGATAGAAAAAAATTTCATACTGGCTCCTGTAAAATAGTGCTAGCTTCTACATCCAACTATCACACTAACACAGCTTTAAATTTTCAATAATATTGACGGAGCAACAAGAAGAATTGATGTAGACCCTACTCCGCCCTGGTGGGCTACGAAGGGCAGGCCCTACTTCGCTAAAGCTACGAAGGGCAGGCTTGCCATACGTAGCTCGCGTAAGCGAGCGAAGTATGGTGCGCCCAGCAGGATTCGAACCTGCGACCTACGGATTAGAAATCCGTTGCTCTATCCAGCTGAGCTATGGGCGCTTACACACCATTACTATACCACAAGACCGTTTCTTGGGAAGCTCCAAAATAAATTTGACAAATATGCCAATAGAGTTATAATTAACAAGTATAAATATGCGCCCAAATAGTTTGATGCGCGATTAAAGTAAGCCCCTATAAACTAAAATAACGGAGTTTAATTATGAAGAAAACAGTACAAAATATAGCCCTTTCCACCATCCTATTGACCATCTTGGCAGTGCCGGCAGGAATGGAGGCGATGAGCACAAAAAACAAATTTTCTTTGTTGTGCTTCGCGTTGGCTGCCAGTGCGGCCTACTTTTTGTCGAATGGTGAAGATGCCCTCCTTGAGGCAGCCAGGAAAAACGACCTAGGGAAGGTTAAATATCTCGTTGAAAATGGGGCCAATGTTAACGCAAAAGACAATGATGGCTGGACCCCCCTTCATTGGGCGGCCAGTAAAAACAACCTAGATATGGTTAAATATCTCGTTGAGACCGGTAAGGCCGATGTTAACGCAAAAACCAGCTATGGCACTACCCCCCTCTATTGGGCGGCCGAGAAGAACAACCTAGATATGGTCAAATATCTCGTTGAAAATGGGGCCAATGTTAACGCAAAAGCCAGCTATGGCACTACCCCCCTTCATAAGGCGACCCTGAATAACAACCTAGAGATGGTTAAATATCTCGTTGAGACCGGTAAGGCCGATGTTAATGCAAAAGACAATAATGGCGAGACCCCCCTCCATTGGGCAGCCTGTAACAACTACCTAGAGATGGTTAAATATCTCGTTGGGACCCATAAGGCCGATGTTAAAGCAAAAGACAATAATGGCGAGACCCCCCTCCATTGGGCAGCCAGTAACAACTACCTAGAGATGGTCAAATATTTACAACTCGCTGAAGATTTTTATGACGTAAACAACAAACAGATGACGTTTGACACCTTCGCGCAAAAGCATCTCATAAACGCTAATAAGGTCGTATATTTCGATGCCAAAACGTTGTATAAAAAGATAGAGGCAACCAAGCAGTTGAATGAACAGAAGCTTGAGGAAGTCAAAAAAAATCTTGAATGCGTCGAATTGAATTACGAAACAGACTATAAGCTAAAGGCATTCGCTGAATATGCAAAAAAATATTTAGTAAATGAACCGGCCATTCTGCTAGCCGCCCTAACCGATGTCTACAACCTTCTCCACCTTGGCACCAGAGCATTTTTTGATGAATTTGTTAAATTCACCAAAAAATACGAGTTACCCAACAACTTCGGCGGCGGCAGTGAGAAAGAATATATGATATCCTGCGCGTCGCGGCTCGGCCCAAATAAAGACTTCTGGTTTAAGGAATGCTGCTGGTCACCTGATAACAAAATCCCCGAGATTGACGAAGCACTCAAAAAACTTCTGCAGAAGTTCCCAATCGAAGAACGGGACCGGCTGAAAAAAGAGAAGAATAAGATTCTGCAGCAGAAGAACAGTCTTGAGACGCTTCCGGCGGACCTAAAAAATAAGAACGTAAAAAACCCCTTCTCATGTGCAGCGGGCACATTCAATGACATTGAGTTCAATTTTGAAAACTAACTAAATAACCCTAAAATAACGAAGTTTAATTATGAAGAAAATAGTACAAAACATAGTCCTTTCGATCATCCTGTTGGCCGCTTTGGTACCAGTGGGCATGGGGGCGATGAACGAAGGCGGCAAACTTTCGTTGGGCGCCAGCACATTAGTGTTAACCAAAGGCCCATTGGTAGCTAGCTACGCCGGCTTGTATGCTGAGTGGTGGAATAATCGCAAAGACTATAATCGCGAAGACATCAACAAACGCGATGAGGTCGGTAATAGTCCCCTCCATTATATCTGTCAGAAGGGAAACTTGGAAGAAATCGATAAGCTTATTTCGAAGGGTGCAAAAATCAACAATAAAAATTATTCTGGCAAAAACGTTGTGCACGATGCAGCTGAGCGGGGAAACCTGTTAGTTCTCAAGTATCTCTTAGAAAAACACAAGGATGAGATCGACATCAATCAACCGGCTGGTCGTCAACTAACACCTCTACACTATGCGGCCAACCTTTTCGTTATCAAACTGCTCGTAGAAGCTGGAAGCAAACTTACGTGCAAGGCTGTCGACAGGAAAACTCCACGTGACTATGCGAAGGAATATCATATGCCAGAAGCAGAATCCTACCTCGAGCTCGCTGAAGACTTTTATGCCGTAAACAACAAACAGATGACGTTTGATGCGTTCGCCCAAAAGCACCTCATAAACACCAACAAGACAATATACGCAACTGCAAAACAGTTGCTCGAAAAGATTAAGGCAACCCAGCAACTTAATGAACAGAAGCTTAAGGAAGTTAAAAAAAATCTTGAATACGTCGAATTGAATTACGAAACAGACTATAAGCTAAAGGCATTTGCTAAATGTGCAGAAAAATATTTGGCGGATGAATGTGTGATTCGACACACCACCCTGATGGATGTTTACAACCTTCTTCACCTTGGCACCAGAGCCTTTTTTGACGAGTTTGTCGGATTTATTAAAAAACATGGCTTACTCAACTTCAATGGCAAAGATGGTAATGAGAAAGAAGCGATGTTGTTCGATTGTGTAACGCGGCTTGGTCCAAAGAGAGAGTTTTGGTTTGAAGAGTGCTGCCGATGGCTTAAGAAAAAACCAAAAAACCCTTATGAGCCAGCAAGCAAGCTTGGGGATGCATGCCACGAATTTTTTGTGAAGAAGCTCCCAATCAAAGAACAGAACCGAATGAAAAAAATAGAGTCTAACGTTGCGCAGCAGGAAGAGGGATTTCTGAATATTCCGAAGAATTTGAGAATACCAAAGGTAGAGTTCAAAAAAAAGAAGACCGAAGAAGAAATACTCAAAGAGGTTGGGCTCGTAGAGTTTGGAACTAAGTCGAAGAAAAAACAGCTCGATGCAAACTTCGGGTTCAAATCCGAAGAGCTCCAGTTCTAACGGACAGTTAATACAAAACAATAATCCCCCCACCGTGCTCCGAACCAATCGGAGTATGGCCTGGGGGGATAGCTCATACGCGGGTGCTGTGTGGGGTGGTCAGGACAGAGCCGCCCATTCACGCTTCGGGTCTTTGCAAGCTGCGTCTTACCCCATTGGGCGCCCGGCAGCCCGCCGACCCGCTTCTTAAAACGTACTCTAAAAAGCCCTGAAATAAATTTGACAAGTATGAAAATAATATTTATACTTAACAAGTATAAATATGCGCCCAAATAGTTTGATGTGCGATTAAAGTAAGCCCCTATAAACTAAAATAACGGAGTTTAATTATGAAAAAAATAGTACAAAACATCGCCCTTTCCGCCATCTTATTGACCATCTTGGCAGTGCCGGCGGGAATGGAGGCGATGGAGAAGAATGAAACGACGAATACAAATGAACAACTTAGGCAAGCAGTTCGACTAACAGACTTTGAACGCGTGAAGCGCTTGATCGAAGATGGCGCCAATGCAAACAGTAACTACTACTACGCGCTCCTCCTCACAACAAGGCCAAACCAGAACTCGGAAGCTATCGCTAAATATTTAGCCTGCCATGGGGGTGGTCTTGAGACAGAAATGGAAAACGGATGGTGCCCTATAATTCTCTGTGCAAACATAGGAAACATCAGAATGGTCAAGTTTTTCATCCAAGCAGGGGTCAATCCCCTTGCAACAAGAGACAACCAGACAGCACGAAACATGGCAAAAACAACAGAAATTAAAGCCTACCTACAACTCGCCGAAGAATTTTATGCTTTGGTCAAGAAGCAGATAACATTTGATGCATTTGCCCAAAAATATCTTGAAACAAAAGATAACGAAAAACTAACTTATGTGTTTGATCTTCTCCACCTGGGCACAAAAGAGTTTGTTGACCAGTTTATTGCTTTTGTTAATGAGAAAGAATTGCCCAGTCCAGCTGGGTACAATCCAGATGATCCAAGTGATAACAAAAAAAGATGGTTCTATCTCGACTTCGCCAAGAAAAATGGTCCACATCAGAGCTACTGGATTCGCGAATGTTTCGGATATCTTGATGGAAAACGGACCTGTTCACGCAGCTTTAACCAAGAGGTCGATAATGCCATCAAGAAACTCCCTACGCAAGAAGAACGGGACAGTGTCAAAAAAGAGATGAACGCGAAGCTGCAGCAGAAGGTAGGATATTTGAATATCCCAAAGCAGATTAGAATGCCCTATGTAAAAGTCGAAAAAGAGTATGGGGACGTTCCTAAGAAAAAACTTATAGATGCGAAAATTAGTTTCAAGTACCAGGACGAGTACAAGTAATAAGTAAAACAAAACAACTTTCCCCCGCTCTGGCCCTTTTTTGGGGTCTAAAGCGGGGGGTTTTTTTGCTAGAAAAAATATTTAAACCCGCCCATGTCCTTCGATACATTTTTTCTACGGGACAAGTCCCTTCGAAAAAACACTCAGGATGAGCGGGTATATAAATTCAAAACAATACGCTACTTAGGCACAAAAACCGTCACAAACTCGCGGGCCGCTTCGCGCAACCCATTGAGCGTATTCGGCTCTATGCTCTGCTTCTGTTTAATGTCTTGGTAGAGCTTTTCGTAGACCGAGCGAACGTAGCTCACAAATTGCGTCGCACAGGGCCGGACCTGCTTAAGCGGTAGTCCATCCAAAAAGTTTTCACGCAATAAAAAGAGCTGGAGCGACTCATCAACAAATGAATAGGTCTCATACTGCGGCTGCTTGAGAAGCTCTATCACGATACTCCCCCGCGCCAATCTGCGCTGCGATACCGGATCGAGTTCAGACCCAAATTGCGAAAACGCGAGCAGCTCATTGTACTGAGCAAGTTCAAGGCGCAATGACTTAGTCATCTGTTTAACGGCTTTTGTCTGGGCACCACTGACACGCGAGACAGAAAGCTCAACGTTAACCGCTGGCCGCACCCCGCCATTGAATAATTTGGTATCCAAAAATATCTGACCATCGGTGATCGAAATAAGATTTGTTGGAATGTAGGCCGTAATATCGTCGCCCTGGATCTGCACGATCGGCAGCGCAGTCAGAGATCCACCTTTTTTAAGTTTGCCAGCCCGCTCCAAAAGTCGGGAGTGCAAGTAGAAGACATCGCCTGGATATGCTTCGCGTCCCGGTGGGCGACGCATCAAGAGAGAAATTTCACGATACGCGATCGCGTGATTTGTCAGATCGTCGTAGACGACAAGCACATCGCGTCCCTGGTCACGGAAAAATTCGCCGACCGATGTTGCCACATAGGGGGCAAGATAGCGGTTCAGGGCCGAAGAACCCGCATCTGCGCTCACCACAACCGTGTAGTCTCTGGCCCCCTGGGTCTCAAACAGATTAACTATACGTGCTAGGTTCGCCTGCCGCTGCCCGATCGACACATAGATGCAGATGACGTCCTGATCCTTCTGATGCAAAATCGTATCGAGGGCGAGCGCCGTCTTACCGGTGCTCCGGTTACCAATAATAAGTTCCCGCTGTCCGCGACCAATCGGTACGAGCGAGTCGACAACGGTGATACCCGTTTCGAGCGCCTTATCAATCGGACTCCGGTCGATGATACCCGGAATATCGACATCTATCGACCACATTTCGGTAGTCCCAAGCTCGCCGAGGGCATCGAGTGGTTTGCCAATTGCGTTTATGACGCGACCGAGCATCTTCTCACCAACAGGTGTCTTGAAAACACCGCCGGTCCTGCGCACAACTTCAAGCTCCGCGACAGGGATATGTGCGTGCAATAAAAATGCGATCAGGTGGTCTTCACGCAAGTCGAGAACTATGCCTTCGTTACCCCCCTCAAATTGAAGCAACTCGCCATATACGGCCTGAGCAAGCCCATAAATTTTACAGCTCTCATCGCCGACCTGTATCACGTAACCGGTCTGTTCCAATTCTTCGGCCCCGCAGGCCCCGTCCAATTCTCGCAGAGATTTTTCAAACAGTGATACGAGATCAGTACTCTTTATTTCCATACTTATTACCTCTACTGCAGCCGCTCAATAATGCGCAGCTGACGAGCCACAGAAGACTCCCATACCATCTCGTCGCCCTCAATACGGATCCCCGCAATCAGGCTTCGATCTATTGTCACCGAAAAAACTATCTCCTTTTCAGAAAGTCGCCCCACAAATGTTGCCAATATCTCTTTTTGATCAGCCGACAACTCATGTGACGCCTTAATTGTACAAAAAAGAAACTGGCCCTGTTTTTTGTAGAGCTCAAAGAGGTGGTGCATCACATCGGTAAAGAGTGAGAGCCTACCATGAGAAAAAAGTAATGTTACGAGCAGGTCAATACGCAGTACGTCTAGAGAAAAAATATGCGCCAATTTTCCATATAAATCGGTATCGACACGCGCAAATCGATGTCGATACAATTCGAAAAATGCTGCAAACGAGCCTATTCTAACCGCTAGATTTACATCCTTTGGGTAAGCCACATAACGCAAAAGCGCCTGGGCATAACGCGCCGCGAGAATTTCGCTATTTGTCTCCATGACGCCTCTTCATATCTGTAACAAGCTGATCTATGTAATTTTCGCCAGCCGAACCATTCTGAAAATGCTCGTAAAGTTCAAGCCGTGCCTGGGCAATCGCCTGTGGTATTACTTGAACGCGGCGTCGTTGTGCAATAAATGCGACCACCTGTTTTTCAGCACGCGCCCGCGCCATCTCATCACGTAATTCCTGGTCACGCGCAAGCGCCTGCTCACGGTCAGCAACACTCTGCTTCCAATCAGCAACCTTATGAGCTAACTCGCGGTAGAGCGCTTCTCGTCGCTCCCGTTCTTCCTCAACCGCCGTAAGCCGTGTAGCACAGCCATTGCGCTGGGCCTCGAGCTCTTCTCGCATACGCCTATCCGTAGCAATCTTTTCAGCAAATTGCGGATAGAACATACGAAAAAAAATATAGGTAAATAACCCTACCAAAACTGCAAAATTGAGTACAGAAAAGAGAATATCGACAAACATGATCAGGACCCCCGTGTAATACAGCTGATGATGGCCTGAGTAACACCCTCTGCAAGCCGTTTTTCTTCGGCGGGAGGTAACGGTTCAACAGAGGGGAAAATGCGAGCAACGCCAAGATATTTTGGCTGCGTCCCAACAGGCATGCGTGAACAGAGGACGCGACAGTGCCGCTCCCACTGGTCATTTGCAATACCCTCCTGACGCCTAACCTCTTCTTGCATAAGGGCAAGATCACGTCTGAGCCCCTGATCAATCTCATCACACGCCGTCGCTACTGCAAGGCCGGGTTTGAGAAAGAGATATTTGAGAATCACGTAGCCCACGATAAAATGGAACATCTGCACCAGCAGTAGCGCATTAACTGAGGCGACCACGAACGCTTCCTAAACAACAAACAGAATCAATATCGACACAACCAGTATGTAAATAGCAAGTGCTTCAACAAAACCAAGCGCAACATATGCCATTGTCTTGATCGAACCAGCGCTTTCTGGGTACTTACCAATATTTTCACAGACACGGGACCCAATCATACCGAGCCCAATAGCCGGTCCAAGCGTCCCGATCGCCATAGCAAAACCGACCGCCATAAACTTCGCGATCTGTACCATGTATGCGTATTCTTCCATATTAAGACTCCTTAACGTTCCTGACGATGTTCTCGATTCAACAGAATTGACTCACCAGCCGGCACATTGCACGACTCCTGGACAAATTCAGCAACACGCTCAGCATAAATCTTTTGCAACGTCTCATTAGACTCAAAATCCTGATCACAGTCAAGCACCAGTACCGGAGTGTCACGCACCGCAGCTATGATATCTTTCTTGTGAATGAGCCATGACTCATGTTTTGCATGTAATAATTTTAAATAATCGAGAGATACTAATTTTTCTTCAAACCGATTTCTTTTGACAAGCCGGTGGTGGCATACGGATGGGTCGGCACGCAGGTAAATAAAACCAGACGGCTTTGAGACACGATTTTCAACAAACCACGCAAACCACTCTTTGTAGAGGTTCCACTCGAGATCGTTCATTAAACCCATCTCGTGGGAATTTTTAGCAAAACAGTGCCGATCGGCAAAGACAGATCGCTCAGTCAACTGAAAAGGCGTATTACTGACACGTTCCAGTTCTTCACGTCGAATAATCCGCGTAATAAAAACATATGTTTGGAACGTGTATGCCCATCGTTTACTATCGCGATAAAAAGCATCGAGAAGATTCTCTCCATCGATATTCTGCCACGCTTCGTGCGGTTCAGGAACAACCTGCATATTCAGGTTTTCGCCAACTATCCGTAAGAACGTTGTCTTTCCCGCGCCAATATTACCTTCAACAGCAAAATATGCCATATTTTTCACCCTCTGTTCCGCAGCCACTGCAAAAAATCTTTCCTACCTACGATACTACGCACCACACAAAAAATCGAACCCTCCCCGATAGTTCCGAACCATCACTGATGGAACCATCACTGATGGAACCAAAAAACAGACCCCTTTGTCAATATACGCAAAGATTGCTAATCTAGGCGGGTGGAATTTTAGCAATCGGTCACTGGTGTTTCCGATTACGTAGTATACCAAAAGATTGAGTTATGAGTAAAAAAAGGTTTGAAGTCCAGGCATTTTTCCCGCTATTCTTATTATTTTTGACGGTACAATTGCCTATTTTTGCAGATGAAGGGGGCTTCCAAAAATTTGATGAGACTGCCTATTTTAACGATGACGATTACAATATTTATGATGAAAATTTTAGCAATTACATTTTACGATCACATCACACCAGCGCCCAAGAGATCGTCGACTTTCTGACTGGCCCAGACGTAAACATACAAAGCCTACTTGAAAAAAATCTCTATAAATATACCAATCCCGCCAACATACGTGAGCTACTCGATCTACCGGCATACGAGAGCTCATACCCGTGCGGAATCCCCTGCGGCATCTCTGCAAGCATTATCCCCTTCTATACCCAGACACGTGAGCAGTACCTAACCGCGCACAGCCCTTACCTCTGCAGCTATCTCGCCTTTTCGGACTTTGACGATATTAACAAAATTCTAAAATCACAAGATCTCAATCTTGATAACTTTGATCTGCCACAGGTCCTCTCTCTTTTTAATCCAATAAAACTTGAGGAGCGACGCGCCGGAGCAATTTTTAGATTAGGTAGAACCGAAGGGTGCTGCTCACTCGGCCTCGAATTCCCCTTTTATTACATCGAGCGGAACATGTTTTTGAGCGAGGATGAGCGTAGGGCTATTGCACAAAACTCATTCTTTGCCCAGCTGAGTGGCGGATGCTCGCCAAGTTCCTCGGTTGAAGATTTTATCAAACAGCATGTAGTCGGCGATTTACTCGGATTTGGTGACATGCGACTATCGGCTTTCTGGAGGCGAGAATCGAACAATGCTTACTTGTCGGGAGGACTTGAACTCACCCTCCCCTCAGCCGCCATCGTGATGGACCACATGATCGCCCACCACCGGTATCGCAGCCCCATGCAACCGGTCCTAGACATCCTAAGCCTCATAGATCTTGCCGATACCGCAGACAACACTGCTTTTCAAGATACGGTCATCAATCTTGCCGTTGGCGCACTCGACCGGTTTTTGCGCATCTGTGCCGACACCAAATTGGGCACCGAAACAGTCACTATTGCGCCACGTGCCGATCTTTTCCACCCAATGGCCCATGGCATCTCGCTCGCGCACATGGCACGGTTCACCTGTTTTGTACCCTACAAGACCATCCGATTCTTCCGTGAATGTAAAACCACAGACACGTTCGACCGAGATTGGTCCGATTCCTCGCAATCAAACACCAATCTTCAATTTCTCACCACACGACTTATCAATCTGATCTATCCGCAGATGCAGGAGGTAAAGGTCGATACCCGATTCAGTTTTGAGTACTCGCTCGCCATGCAGGTGTTTTTGAGAAGAACTTCGGTCGAGCTTGGGTATGACGTCTGGTTCTTGTCGCCGGAACACCTCCATTTTGCGTGCAGGCCAGTAAACGACACACCCCTCGATCTGCATAGGGCAGAGAGTCCTGCGGCAATGCAGCAGAAGATTTTTGGCCGTCTCATGTGGGAACACGCGGGCAACTGCGGCCGGCTATGGCACTTTGGGCTGGTTGGTGATTGGACGGCAACCAGTTACGGGATCGGACATGACTGGTCGCTCGGCTTCACGGCCAATGTATTGTGGTGATAATCATGTATTTAAAGTTTTCCAATACCTGCTCATGTCCCTCGATACACTTTTCTTCCGGGACAAGCCCCTACAGAAAAGCACTCGGGATGAGCGGTTGGTGGGCATTAGAGCAATTTCGCAAACTCATTTTGCATTCAAAAAGCACTCAAAACCCCGCACACCCTGAGCTTGTCGAAGGGTCTAAATGTGCGGAAAATTTGGACATTTTTATACATAATCCGCACCCGTCAAACCCGGAGTTTATCCTGAGCCAGTCGAAGGGACAAGCTCAGGGTGTGCGGATCTTAGAATCCGATTTTCGGATGAATAGTAACATAGTTTTTTTACCAATTAATTAAGGAGATTTCATGAACAGATCATTATTTCTAACACTCATGCTCGTCGGAGCAGGAACGTTTTTCCAGCAGACACGCGCAGACTACGACCCCATCTATTTCAATTCGACACTCCTGAGTCTGGTTGATGGCAAGCCATTCATGAACACCGAAGAGATATTCCGCTATGCAAAAAACTTGATCATGTTGCGCATCGGCGGCAAGTCACTCACGGTAGCAGAAGATCTCGCCCACGCCTATAACTTCGACCAACCCATGTCACTCAAGGAAGGGAACAAACGGCCCGGCAGGATCGGTCTCATTCCATTCAAAGATGAGTACCTGACTATCGAAGAGCTCTCAAAAATTGAGGACGAGGGAACAGATCCTGAAGAGGTGCAAAAATCCCTCATAACGGCCCGCATCTATTTTGACAAACTCTCCGAAGACTACGTCGCACGGATACAGATTGCCAAAGAATACATGGTCAAACTGATCGACCAGTGGAGCGTATTGCGCCATTCGCCAAACACACTCCTGCTCAACTGGAGCAAGCTCAACTGCACAGAGCGCGAATCGATGCATGCGTCTCTGACGTCGTTTAAAATTCTCCATGTATTTTTAGGTGATCTTCTGCTATTCTTAGCAGATCTCATGCACAACTGTCCAAAATCACTTAAAAAATATAGGGATTCATTAAAAGCCCGTGGATCAGCAACAGCAGCAGAATGAAAAAATTGATGGTGTCGTCGGGCGCTTCGTATTCAAAAGCCCCGACGACGGCTTCGTTGTCTTTGTACTCGAACCATCCAAACAGGCACCGCCAGCCAGCGGAGCTTTTGGTGGATCGGATAAAGGGACAACGGTTCGCGGAACCACAGTTCGTGGATACCTGCCCGCCATCGCCGAAGGGCAGGATGTCGTTCTCTGGGGAACCTGGACGGTTCACCCCAAGTTTGGCAGACAGTTTAACGCCCATCACATCGAAATAACCCTACCCACGTCGATCGACGGTCTCAAAAAATATCTCGGCTCCGGCATCATCAAGGGCATAGGCCCCTCGTATGCCGAAAAGTTGGTAAATCACTTTGGTATCGACGTTCTCACCATCATCGACACTGCGCCACACCACCTGACCCGCGTCGACGGCATCGGTGCAAAACGGGCAGCTGACATCATCGAAGCGTGGCAAAAACACAAAGCCATCGCCAACCTCATGGTTTTCCTCCATGGCAAGGGCATTTCGACCTCTATGGCCGTCAAGATTTATAAAAAGTATGGGGACAGCGCGGTCACGGTTATCACCGAAAACCCCTACCGCCTTGCCGGCGAAGTCTGGGGCATCGGTTTTTTGACGGCAGATCGTATTGCACAGAACCTGGGCATCGAACCGAATGACCCACGTAGAATCACTGCTGGGCTGCTCTTTGTCCTCTCAACCGCAACAACACAGGGGCATCTCTATGTTGAACAGAATAAGCTGCGGGAAAAGTCTCTCGAAGCGCTGCAGCTGACACCTGAACAGAGCAATCTTTTTGATAACGCGGTTGACCAGCTCAACCGGCAAGACACGATCGTAACCATTCCCAAAGAGGGTAAAAATTTTATTGGACTGACCACCCACTTCACGCTCGAGCAGGAGGTTGTGCGCCACATCAGCCGGCTTACGCAGACACCCGCTACCAAAAAGCTCGATAGCCACGAGCTCTACGAAAAGCTGCGCGCACCCGCCGCCAACGAGCTCGAACTCAACGAGGACCAGCAACAGGGGGTTATGACCGCTCTGGGCAACAAGATAAGCATCATAACGGGCGGGCCAGGAACCGGTAAAACGACGCTCGTGCGCAAATTTTTGTCACTGCTCGATCACGGACAGTGCGGCTATCGCCTTGCAGCACCAACCGGCCGCGCAGCAAAACGGCTGGCGGAAAGCACCGGAAGATTTGCCACCACCATCCATCGGTTGCTTGAATTCAAGCCAGAGAATGGCAAGTTTGTCCACGACGAGACCAACACCCTCAAGCTCGATTTTCTCGTTGTTGACGAGACATCTATGATCGATATCTTTCTTGCAGCTGCGCTACTGCGCGCAGTCCCCTCAACCGCACGGCTGCTCTTTATTGGGGACGCCAACCAGCTCCCTTCGGTGGGACCTGGCAACGTACTCAAAGACCTGATCAAGAGCGGCAAGGTCCCCTGCATTACGCTCACCAAAATATTCCGCCAGGCGCAGAGCAGCCTGATCACCGTCAACGCGCATCGGGTCCAGCGGGGTGAATTTCCCACCACGGCCATCGAAAATTCCCGCCGCGATTTTGCGTTTATCAAAATGGACGATCCGGTAAACGTCGCCCCATTCTTAAAACGGTTATTTACCGGCGAACTTAAAAAGCGGGGCTTTGCGCCGGAGGACGTCCAGATACTCACCCCCATGAACCGGGGCATCGCGGGCACCCAAACGCTCAACGGCCTCATGCAGGGGCTTATCTTCCCGGAAAGCAGACCAGGGATAGCTCATGCTGGCATCACGTTCCACGTGGGGGACCGGGTCATGCAGCTGCGCAACAACTACGACAAAAACGTCTACAACGGAGATATTGGGGCTATCGAGACGATCAACCAACAAGATCGCACGCTCCAGGTCCGCTTCCCTGACGGGGGGCTGGTTGACTACGAGCAGGAGGATCTTGATGAGCTGGTGCTCGCGTACGCGACAACTATTCACAAAAGCCAGGGGTCTGAATACCCCGTGGTGATCATACCTATCTTCATGCAACATTTCATGCTGCTCCAGAAAAATCTCTTGTACACGGCACTTACCCGCGCGCAAAAACTCTGTATACTTATTGGCGAACCGCGCGCCATCGCTATGGCGATTAAAAAAGAAGATGCGGCGCAGCGGGTGACGTTTTTGGTTGAGTTGTTGAAGTAAATACTTTTAAAACCCATAAGGAACAATTATGAAAACGATACACAAAAAATATGTCTTGGCAGGCCTACTCTTAGTCCTTCAATCGGGTTTGATTTGGGCCATGGAATCGGATGATCAGGAGAAAAAAACCTTCAAACAACAAGGAAAGATGGTTAACGACTACTTAAAGTGGCTGGATAAATTCGAGAAGGCCAAGTTTAATCGATCCCCTGATAATTGCATTCTTTCAGAAATACTCAACAACCCATACATAAGCGAGGATAAAAAGGTACGCAATCTCAAAACGGTTCTTAGAATAATCACTAATGTGGACGCCAAGGATGAATTTGGCAGCAGGGCTGTCGACTACGCGGTCCGGTGCCACAACCCCACGGTATTGGAAACACTCATAAACGCCGATGCCAAGATCGAAACGAATGCGCAGACAAACGAAACTCTTTTCCACGAAATGGCAACCTCTTTGACGGAAAGCCTCTGTGCAACCCTCATGAAACATCAGGTAGATCCCAACCAAAAGAATTGTCTCGGGGACACAGCACTTCATAATGCTGCCTTCTGGCTCTGCCCAAATAGCGTCAAAATACTCGTCGAAACGTGCAATGCAAACCTCAACGAAAAAAATGATTGTGGGAGGACGCCACTCGCAGAAGCAAAATGGAGGGCCAAATCAGGTAGCTTGGTCGCCCTTGAGATAGTTACCTATCTGGAAAATGCCCAGGATCTTTGCGAAAAAAAGAAAGGCAACATTCTCCAAACCAACAAAAACGTGCTGAACCAAAATTTCAGCAACACAACGGCTAATGGCCTAACCAATTGCAAAAATTTATAGGATACCATCTGCGCCGCGAACCGCGCGCCATCGCTATGGCGATTAAAAAAGAAGATGCGGCACAGCGGGTGACGTTTTTGGTTGAGTTGTTAAAGTAGGCATACCTGGAGGGACTAAAGTGGTGGAGATCTCTATTATGAAGCGAAACACAAAAATTATAGCTTTGTGTGCATTACCCCTAGCCTTTCTTTTAATATCTGATTATATCCGCGCTAGTGCTGGACTTTACGACATGGCCAATCACATTCGTTACCAAACCGGCTCTGGCCCCTCAAAGTTTTTGCCACTAGCCAGTTTTATGTTCTCTAATGCAGGACCTGAGGTGGGACAAAAGTTTAACACATTCTGCAAAACGAAAGCTCAAAAGAAAAAGCTATTAGGTCCTGGTGTGCGCAACCCTATGCCGGTGGTCCAGCAGTGGTTTAGGGACGAAGATGCTTTGAAAAATGGACTACCCTTCACGCAGGTCGAGTTTGTAAATACGAACTTCTCCAACGTTGGCGGCGCCCATGCAGCAAAACAAGAATTGAGCAAGGTTGTCAATTTTATCAAATTTCCAAACAAATATAAAAATGCAGGCGCCAAAATGCCCAAAGGGGTCCTGCTTTATGGTCCACCTGGTACTGGTAAAACGCTGCTTGCTCGCGCAGTGGCCGGCGAAGCGGGTGCCCCCTTTTTATATGCAACTGGGTCGGCATTTTCGGGGACAATTATAGGTTATGGGGTGATCCGTATACGTGCGCTATATGAGACTGCACGTACAACTGCGGCTAAAAAGGGACAGCCCGCCATCGTTTTTATCGATGAATTCGAGGCACTTGCCGGTAAACGGAGTATGTTCGACGCGCACCAGGACCATATACTGACACTCAATCAACTCTTGACTGAGTTGGACGGTTTTTACCAGTCTGATGAACCTATAATTACCATGGCTGCAACGAACATGCTCGATTTCCTCGATCCTGCCGCCATTCGTCCGGGACGTTTTGATTGTCATGTAGAGGTCCCCCTCCCTGACCTTATTGAACGGGACGAGATATTGCGGGTATCCATGAAGGGGGTTGCGGTTAGTGAGAACCTCAATATAGGCCTTATCGCACGTGCTACTCAAGGTTTTAGTGGGGCAGGCCTTGCACAGCTAGTAAATGCAGCTATTATGCGCGCCATCGCTGAGGGTCGAAAAACGGCAACCATGACAGATTTTGAGGCGGTGCGCGACAAAATCATCATGGGACACCCGAATAGTACCCTCAAACTAGATCAGAAAGTTCTTTGGACAACAGCCTATCATGAAGCGGGACATGCACTAGCAATACTGCTGATGCCCCAACTGACCGACCCGCTCTACAAAATAACAATAGAGCCGCACGGCTCGAAAATTGGTTTTACCGCCTGTCTGCCTCAAGATGATAAGCCTATATACAGCAAAGATGAATGTCTCGCGCGCATTATGGTCGCACTTGCCGGACGTGTTGGGGAGGAACTGGGTACCGGCGAACAGTTCAGCGGGGTTTCATCGGATCTTGCATCCGCAACGGCCATTGCTCGTAACATGGTCTGCTTCGATGGTATGTCAGACCTGGGTTTGGTCTCGCTCCCAACGAGTAATGACAAAGCGGTGGCTGAGGTGAATAAAATTGTTGCCAATTGCTATAAAAAGGTCAAAGAACTCTTTCACGCCAATCGCAAAATGCTTGATAGACTGGCCGCTCTGCTGCTTAAGAAGGGGACGCTTACTGAGCATGAAGCCTGCACGTTACTTGGGATTCCATCGCGCACTGTCACCAAGTTTTGATAACCACATCAGGCTTTGGTTTATCCGCGTGTATCAACACAAGAGCCAGGGGTCAGAATACCCCGTGGTGATCATACCTATCTTCACGCAGCACTTCATGCTGCTCCAAAAAAATCTTTTATATACGGCACTTACCCGCACACAAAAACTCTGTATCACCTATGGGCGAGCCGCGCGCTAGTGTGGTGGGGGAGTATGTTTAAATTACTATTGACATTTATTTATAATATGTTACTATAAAAATATGAATTAAAAAGCAGATAAGTATCTGTATAAAATATAATGGAGAAAAAATGAGAACGATTACCAAAAAATATATCTTGGCAGGCCTTCTTTTGGCAGCCCTGGTGGGACCAGCGAGAACCGAATGTTTCGGCCTAACGCCTGAAATACGATCACTCCCAGGGAATATCTTGGTTTTCATCACTACATTTGTCAGCGTGTGCTCTTTTTTCAATTACCTTGATGGCCTAATAGATCATAAGCTCCTAGAAAAATCCTGGATAGAAGATAACTTCGTAACGAAGAAATGCGAAAAATACTCTGTTGCCAACATAACAATAAAAACAGAGGTCTCATGGAAAAAGTTCTTTATAAGAAACATGTTTGGCAGAAATATTACTAAAAGTTTACACCACATGGAAACAATTTCTCGCCACGTCTTTTGTGATGGAAATTGTTCCTCAGAAGACAAGAAAAACTGTCCATTCTTAAAAAATGGATAAAAGAATAACTCCGCCAACCCCCACATTTTTTTCCCCATACCCTAGCCTCCCCGCTTGCCCTAGTAGTACGCTTAAATAGGCTAAATACTAGCTATAAAAAAAGGGAAAAACCGTTATGATCAGAAGTACGAGACGCGCCATTTCTACCGTCGCCGCGCTTGTCACGATGGGATCACACATAATGGTGGGCATGTTGGAAAATAGCAATACAACAGAAAATGCTAACGCTAACGCTATCGCGTTCGAAGCAGCAGTTGCACAAAATATCATCAAGAGCCCCATGCGAGATAAAAACAGTATAGAAAAGCTGCGGCCCATCTTCAAATTTTATCCAGATACCATACATGCAACATACAAGAAAAACAAAACGCTCCTGCACGTCGCCATCAAGTCGGGCAGCAGCTTCCCGCTCATTCGCTTTCTTGTCGAACAGGGCGTCGACCCTGACAGCAAAGATTCTCAGGGAAAAACAGCCCTCGACTACGCGCACGAAAATGGCAACACAAAAAAAACGATCATCACCTATCTAAAGCTAGCACAAGCCTTTTATCAGACCCTTAAAAACCCCGCTATGTTTGATGCATTCGCGCAAACTTACCTCACCACACGATACCGCGTTACATACGTACGCCGCCTTCTTGATCTCGACCAACAAAATGAATTCTCACTCAATTTTGTCCTATACTGCAAACGGCGCGCAAGAATAACGGTTGGCATCTTTGAGATACTAAGGGACGAAGACATAGACGAGAAAGAGAAGATTGAAAATCTAAAAAGCATGCTTGTCCAAGACCCTAATGGTGTGCACGTAAAAAATCCATTTGGCCTCACCGCACTCCAATACGTCTGTTTAGCTAACCTGCCCACTGTTGCCGCGTTTCTCATAAAAAGTGGCGCTGACATAAATACATGCGATTGCAATGGGGTAACTGCCCTCCACTGGGCGGTCTATTTGGGCAAGCAAGAACTCGTTAAAACCCTCCTACAAACCGGCTCTACACACGGGCTTCAGATTGATAAAAAGACTGTGCACAAAAAACGGACTGCCCTCGCTATTGCTCTCATGGAGGGTTACAAAGTCATTGCCGAAGAACTCAAAAAATATGGGGCCAAAAAGATAGAGCCGGACAATAAATGGTATCTCTCCACACTCTGCTGCCCATGGACAAACAGTAAAAAGCAGCGTGTGTTCGATACAAATCGTATGTTCTGGTCAAGTAAAAATGACGAACTTGAGAACAAATAACCCAGTTTTTTTTGTCTCCAAAATTTTTTCATACAAAAACTCTTGATTTTCACCCACTCAAATCCATAAAGTCTTAGGGAGTTACTGGTAATACAACTCTTGGGAGTAGTTATGAAAAAGATATTTCTTATGTCTCTCTGCTGCGCACTGCTGCTGGTTGGCGGCCGCAGTGCAATGGGAGATACACAAGAGCCGACCGATCCGAAGGCCATAAAAGTCGGCAACAACACCTCAGAACCCGATGCGGGATTTTACACCTGGCCGATCGAAAAACGCATAGATGACCTTGAAAAACGCAATAACAGTCTTGCATCACTCAGTGATGAAGAAAAGGAGCTATTCAAACGACAGCTAGAGGAAACAAACTTACTGACTATTCATGACATCTTCGCACAATTACTAACTACCAGCGGCAAGCTCGCCAATTCGATCGTACCCAAAGCCTCTCTCTCCAAGGCGCCCGTTGAAAAATTGGCAGATTTCGTCTATCTCTTTGATGTTATGTTAAAGGATATCTGTGACAAGGATGGTGCTTACAAAAAGAACCTCATAAAACTCTACCAGGTCAGCAGATGCTTGGCCGTAAAACCACGCGGTAGAAGAAGTGAAAAACGGTCTAAAATCTGTGAAGAAAATGACTGCACATCCGCCAAAAGATGTCTGGCAACCGCATTAGGCTGCACAATAACCGCATTAAAACCGCTCGTTAAGATGTTTACGCAAGGGGTCGATATCAACGGCCAAAATATCGACAGTGGACTGGCCATTATCACCAAGGTAGTTCGACCAATTATTGCAATCGAAGTTGGTGAGCCATCCCAATTTATCAAGGATATAAAAAAATTTGGTATCCTCCTAAAACTAACCCTCACGTTCTTTAAACAGACTCGTGACATGCTCCTTGCAGCTAAAGACAGCCCAGAGATTGTGGTAGGACGCGCATCAAAACCGTCCGAGTTGCCCGCCGCACCAGGCAAGATGTCACCAGAGCTCGAACGCACGCAGCTCGTCTTCAATGGTATCGGTTCAGTAGCAAACTTTGCTGGCGCATTTACCAAAGGACTTGGAACCGGAGTTGTAGGAAACATATCAAATTCGTTGGTCTATGGCCTTATTAACATCGCCAATATGGGGACCGACATTGTTACGATTATAAACACCAACGCATTCCAAAAGATTATCAAACGACTTGAGTGTCTCTATAAAGACAAGCAGACGCTCACCAAAGAAGCGGCCGCGTATGTTGGCAAGCCCGGCGATAACCTAAGCTGCCCAAGCCTAGGCTGCGTAGACCTCAAGACCTGCCACGCAATAACTACACTCGCACTCGCAAATGTTATCAGACCATTCATCGAAAACTTTTTTGGCAAGGTACAGCTCGACTCGTCAGGCAACCCAACGAACAAAATTGAGAAGGGGCTATTCCTCAACATCACTATTGCCTTCCAAGAAGCCCTCAGCCTGCTGACAACGCAAAACATATCAGAGGAGACAGAAAAAAAGACCGGGTACAAGAAAAAACTTAAGGCCTTCGCCACGAACAAACTTGAAAAACTTCAGGAGCTCACCGTTAAGGGACGTGACATAGAGATCATGCTCGCACGTTTCTTACCACAGCTCATCCAAGCGCTCGAGATGACCACGCTGAAAATCAATCCCGATGCCTCCAAATACGTCAAGATACGAACTCAGCTAGCCACAGAGGAAATAATAACCGAAGAGACCATTGAGGAGGGTTTCCCTAGTGAGACCGCTCCAACAGAGAACATTGTAGAGACCCCTGTTGAGACCACCCCAACAGAAAGTACGGAAACATCTGACAAGACAACTCCAACAGAGAGCGTTACAGAAGATCTCGATTTCAGCAAAATCAATAGCGATGAAGAGCTAAAAACCGAACTAAAGGAGTTAGAAAATGAGCAATTGGTCTAAAAAAGTTTTTTTCTTCTCCCTTCTCTGCATCGCGCTCCTCTTGCCCAACACACCCCTCTCAACCGCCGGTGGAGAAATAGAGAGCGAAACTGACTCTGCCGTCGAGGACACATCAATAGTTAAGCTTATCCCACCCAGATTCGTCGGCGAGCCCGTCAATCTTGAATTTAATTTACCTCGTCCCTTTGGCAAAATAGTGCTGCGCGCAGTCAAGGGCCCATCAGGTGAAGAGGGCATGGAAGGTATTGTCACCTTCCCGGAAAAACCGATAGTTATTGGCCCGCTCACCATCGACAATAAGGGCACACTCTCGCTAGTCAACGGTATCATGTCTTTTACCGGCAAGGCGAGCCTCGAGCTTGGTGGGAAAAAAGTTGAGGCGAAGATAGGCCTGCGTGAGCTTATTTTTGATTCAAAAAAAGATGAAGAAACTGATGCAACAGACAACGAGGCTAGAAAACGGGTCCGACTCGTCGAAAGTTGCCGTTTTGGCATAGAACTTGTAGGCGAGGCGAAGGATCTTGAGCTTGTACCAGGCGTCCCAATCGCGTTCAAATCGTTCGATCTACTTCTCACCTCCCTCTCTGCACCATCTCTGCATATGCGGGGATTTCTCGCCAAAGAACCGGTCGACCTCATCGCCACGCTCGATCTAAGAAACAAAACGTTAAGCGCCAAGGGGTCCATCCGCCAGTGTAAACTCGTCGAGCTCGCGCCCTTCCTAAAAAATACGATACTCGAAGATTTTTCGTTCGGCGGCAAATTCAGCGTCTCGACTGCCGGTGATGCTCACGCCGAGGGGCACCTCTACGGCAAAACAGTCAAAGACAAAGCCTCGATAGAGTTCTTCCCTGGGGTATCGGCATCATTCGACAGCATCATATTTGACTTCAAAAAGGGCGGGACCACCTCCATCACCGCAAAGACCACATTCCTTGGTACATCTTTTGAATATATCGGCAGCTATAACTCCAAAACCAAGGAGCTTGCGCTCTCTGCCGCTATGAAGCGGCTAAAACTCGTCGATATGCTCCCTTTTATTAGTACCTCTGAACTAAAGGATATCGTTTTTGATGCCATCGCCAAGATATCATCAAAAAAGAGCGTATCGTTTAAGGGTAGCTTATCAAACGAGGGCAAAATAAGTTTCTATGGTTTTACCCTGAAAAAGATTGCCGTAGGCTTAGACACAGGCAAAAAAGCTGGTTTTGTCATGGGCAAAATTGATATCGTTGGACTACCTGCCTCAGCAAGATTTGGCCTCGACTGGGGAGCAAAAGCAGCAATATTCGCATCGGCTGGATTTGACGAAGATGTCGATAAGTGGCAACCATTTCTCCTCCTCCCCAAGGTGGACAAAAAACTAGACTTTTTACGTAACATCACGATAGAAAAACCAAAACTCCGCATCTCGGCCGGAGTAGCTAAAAAAGATCTGTCCACAAAAAAGAAAACGTCGAGCAAAAAAAAGTCTGAGAAAAAAATAGAAATTATTGAGGACTACATACCTAGACTGGCTGAAAACGAGGAGGCGGATGAAGACTATCTGTCCATTGATGAACTTAAAGAACAGGGGACACACCTCTCCTTAGAGATCGGCGGAGGTATCAAAGCGGGTAGACTGCTCGGTGACGCCACTGAACAGGTTTGGCAAATTGTTCAGCTAGACAAAAGGGTACTGGATGGCATTGCCATCAAAGACATTGATGCTGAGGGACTCTTTAAGATCGGCTTGGTCAAAGGAGGATTCAATATCGTTGGTTTCTTATCTCTACCAAAGGGATTTGCCCTAACCGACGTGCTCCCCTCTAAAGAAGTCTTCCAAAAGCATGTACCTGGTGGCGGAGGTGGTCTTCTCTATGAAGTACTCGACTTTGTTAAGATGGACTATGGCAAGCTGGTGGTGAGCCTCAAAGATGAGGAGATTGATGGTGTCAAATATACAAAAGGCATAAGCATCGACACCAACATTTCCATCGGAAAGAACTTCCAAGACAAACTCATGAATGAGCTCAATGATCCAAAACTCAAGAGTTCAATTGGATTATTCTTCAGCCAGAAAGGTGAACGCGGACTTGGGGCCCGATTCTTCCTCACATTCAATCCACTAAGTCCTAAAGAATTAATCCTCAAGATTGGGGTGACAACCGGCGACTTTACCTTCACCATCCCTAAGATCTCAAAACCACCCGTCGATATAGGGCCATTCGACTTCTCTAACCTCGCGCTCGACTTTGTGGTGCGAGGCACAAGTGTCGGCGTCGACGTCGGCTTTGATTTCTTGCCACACGAAGATGAAAATCAGCAAAAGATAACATTTGCAGGCGGTGTAAAAGCATCTGAGAACGCAATAGCTGGTGAAGTCTCTGCCGCAGGCATCTGGAGCAACCCATTTGGCATTGGCAAAATATTCCGCGGCGGCTTTACTATCGGCGATCTAGGACTATTCATCTCCGAAACATACGAAAACATTGGCAATGCATTCTCGAGCTTCGGTGCAAGCTTACTACTCGGCCATATAGGGCTTTCTGGCAAGACAAGCCTTGGCAAGACAAACCCGCTCGTCCTTGAGGGATTCCTCAAAATCGGTGGCGATGTCCTGGATACCGCGTTCGAATTCCGTGCCAAAAATATCGAGAAGATGGCTGACCTTCTCCAGGGCTTTGCCGAACAGCTCGGTATCGCGAGCCAGATGAAGATTGACCTCAACCAACTGATGGTCGGCAAAATCGAGGAGATATACCTCAAGTTTGCACCGTTCGGGTCGAATATCGGCAATATCAAGGTAGCGGGCGGCATCGGTGGCGCATTCCACGGCGAACTCTTTGGTCAGAAGGCTGGCGCTTTTCTAGAGATGTCCACAACGGGCATTAGTATGCGTGGGTACTTACCGGACATCAAGATTGGGCCACTGGTCATCACCAAGGCCGGTGGAAAAGGGAAAGAAATCCAAGATATCATCAAAGAATACTTTACCACCCGTGCACCATCGGAAATCGGCCCAGAGTTCGATTTTGTTTTAAGCCTTAACCAGCTCCCAAAACTTAAAATTAATGGCGAAGTGCGTGTAGATCTGCCAAATAACAACGTTCTTTTTAAGAGTTTAACCGACATCGAACTCTCAGCCCAGAGATTCGCCTTCGAAACCGATACGCAGATTGGTCCAGAATTTGCAGGACTGCGTGCACACATAAAAGGTAGCACGCTCGATATCGGCGATCCGATGAAACTACTCAGACAGCTCCAGCCAGACAAGCTCTCGCTCGAGATGGAGTTCACCAACACTTTGAGTAAGCAAATATTGAAGGCTGTCGACGAGGGGTGCGAAAAACTGGAAGTTGAGGTAGAAAAGACACTTAAACAGTTTATTGATCAGATCGATCGCGCAACAACCGATGCTGATGTAGCTGCTCAAGAGAAACTTTTCAAGCAAGCTATGAAAGATGTCAAGATAGACAACGCAATTATTGAATGGGTAAAGTGGCGCTATGTTGCCGCCAAACGCGATCTTGAAAAGCTTCTCGACCCAACGGGCAATGCACGAGAATTCATGAAAACAGTTGGCCTCAACAGACTAATCCAAGATATAGCAAGAGGCATAACTGATCAGATAACCACCGTACTCAAAGGCGGCAAGGTCTCATTCGACTGGGTTGCAAAAGCCATGGTAATAGAAAAAATCTACTGGAAGGGCAACGTTGCAAGTCTTATTAAGGGCAAAATTTCTGGCATTGAAGTCGATGCCACCATACGAGATAAAAAGTACCACCAAAATATTGGTGACCTCGACTTTTCCGATGCAGATAAGCTGAGAGATAGCCTTGCAAAGATCTCACTCAATGTAGCTCAGATTGCCGCAAAATTCATCGGAGAACTCTTGGGGCTCGGTATCGCTCTCCCTTCATGTGCACCAAGCGTGCTTGTCGAATTTCAAAACCAGCGCGAAGATCTGACCATCAGCGTTAAAGACGCCTCAAACATTGAGACGATTGTTCCATGGAGGGGACAAAAAAATTATGTCCAGGCAGATATTCTCTGTCAAAAAAATCCCGATAAACTTCAAACGGGTGAATCAGCAGATGCTGCAAACACCTACTTGTTAAGTGTCAATGGAAAAATTGCCGCACGCATAACATGCGCGTACGGCCCACTCGGCAAAGAAGGCATAACGGCAAAAATCGAGGAAGCGACCTCCGACGGTAAATTTATTGAGCGCCTAACTCAGGTCAACTGGGGCGAAAAGTGGGTTGATATCGCGCCAGAGGGCATTGCTCCCTTCACCCTCAAAGTCATAATTACCAACGATGCTACCATCCAGAACAAGATCAAGTTCTATATCCAAGAAGTATTCGAAAACTGCCCAGCCAAGGTTTTTGTTGAAGGGATCAATCAGCGCTCTGATCTGGCTGTTTTTGTTATCGACGAATTTAAAAAACACGTTCCCGTCCCCCATATTAGCAAACGCGCCTGGATACAGGTAGACGGCATCTGCCGCGATCAAAACACCCCAAAGTCAAAGAAATACACCGTTTTTGTCCAAGATGAAAAGGCCGCTGACGTATTCTGTACTTTTGGACCAGCAGTCGATGAGTACATAAAAGCAAAAATTAGCAAAGCTCCCGGTATTCGCGGGCCTGCCGACCCACCTGAAATTACATTTAGAGGCGCAGTTGGCGGCAACGCAACACAGATGATACTAACCCTAAAAAACAATACCCGCTTCAACCTCAAAATTGAATTAGTAAAAGAGCTAACAAATGGCATTATGCAATCCAAACTTAAGATCTATATCCAAGAGATTGGGGCGTGTGGAGCACAGGCATGGGTTGAAGTTCAGAACCAGATTCAACAGATGCCGCTGAGAGTTGAGGACTCATACGGTCACTCCATCGATGTTCCTCATGTGTCACAAAAGGCCTATGTCACGCTCGATCCTATATGTGTCGCAAAAGGCGATACTGTTAGTGAGAACTATAAAGTCTTTTGCGGCGGCGCCCTAACGGCCATAATCAGATGCACCTTCACAGAAAATGAGAACACTGGCTTTAAAGGTATGTCCGCTGAAATTCTTGATCAAAACTCGAACCCGCTAGAAAGCTTTAGTCGCCCATCATCGGAGTGGATACAGGGGAAAGAGATCAAACACACGTTCCCATCGGACATCGAAATAAAAGTGATGACGATAAAAGAACTCACAAACGGGGTCCCTCAGAGCAAATTCAAAATATATGTCAGCAAACAAGGAGAGAAGGCAAACGTAGAATTTCAAAAAACAACAGATAGAGAAATAACGGTCAGCGCCCTCTCATCTGACAAAATCGCCAGTGTGCCCAAAGATCCAAACTACATCATCTTTGATGCCATTTACCGGCCATCAAAAGTAGGAACTGCGGCAGAAAAATACTATAAAATCTCCGTAGGTGAGACACCAATAGCAATAGTCAAATGTCTCTTCTGGCAAAATGAATCAACTGGGTTTGCGGGCATGTCTGCTCATATTCGCGCTCCAAACTCCTCACCAACAGATAGTCCGTTACAAGACACTGGTATCGCTGTCTCATCCAGCTGGGCATTCGGCCGAGAAATCAAACACACATTCCCTTCTGGCATCGAAATAAAAGTGATGACGATAAAAGAAGGTGGCCAGTGCAAATTCAAGATCTACATCGGCAACTACATTACTTGCACGGAAAATGCAGTGTTTGAAATACAAAACCAACAGGCACGACAGGGAATACAAGTAGTAAAGCTTATACCGGGCGGCGAGACAATAAAAGTACCTTGGCACGGCCAATGGGGCCCCGGATTCACCACCATAGACAGGCTCTGCAAGGGTACGGGCGCAGACTACCAGATTACCGTGGATGGCAGCCCATTTGCATGTTTGAGATTTATCTACACCCCGGATGGAAAGTTTGCCGCCCACATTAGAAGCGCCAACAACCAGACACGCCTAAGAAACTCCGGCATATACCAGTGGTTCCCAGTCGATCCAGCAAAATTCGAAATGAAGCAAAATATGGGAGCCTATACCGTCGGCTTCGTAGCTCTGAAACAGGACGGTCAAGACAAGCTCAAAACCTATTTCCAAAATAATGAATGGGGGTCATCAGGAGGGGAAGTAGGATAGGCAATCTCTAAACGGTAACAACTAAAAAATCCCCTGGACCATTTGACCGTGGTCTGGGGGATTTCAGTTTTTTATACCACACAGGACTTCCTCAAATGCTTGAAAGATTCGAGCCAGACGGGCAATTTCATAAACTCCGCTCGCCCTGAGGAGCGCGTTAGCGCGTCTCGAAGGGTTCTTGCGCCCGTGTTTACTATTGGAAACTTCATATTTGAGCATTTTTCAAAAATAAACCAACGGAAATTCCCGCTGATTTTTGAACTTCGGCCCGCTCGCAGGGCCCCTTCGAGACGCGCTAACGCGCTCCTCAGGGCGAGCGGAACTACGATCCCTTCGCTATAAAACAGATATTTGCAGAATGAAAATGCTTTCAGATCGAATCTTTGGATATTTTGAGGAAGTCCTGTACCACACCATAAAAATTAACATCTGGAATTGTTTTTATTTTAAACCCACCTAAAAATGGCCATTTCTCAACGATCTGTTATACTAAAAACATGGTACTTATAATGTTTTATAGATTCTGGAGGTTTACCTATGACAAGTCGTGCCAAACTAATATTACTCACGTTCTGCCTAATGGCACCAATGGTCCACAATAATTTTTGTGAGGGTCGCAGGTGTAGGCCTGATCTGATTTTTGCAGCTAGAGAAAATGACCTGGACGGCGTCAAAAAGGCACTTACCGAACCCGACGTTGATATAAATGTCACTGACAGCACCCAATCAACCGCTCTCGTCTACGCGGTAGAAAACAATAATTTCGAAATGGTAAAGTGTCTACTCGACCACAATGCCGATGTAAACAAGAGGTTTCCCCTTTATATGGCAAGAACAGCCGAAATTGCACGGCTCCTCATAGCCCATGGGGCAAATGTGAACGTAAAAAATGAAGGTTTTCTTTGTGGGGCAGATCTCCGCTTTGTTATCATGGCAGAACATTATGATGTTGCTAAGTTACTCATCGAAAGTGGCGCGGATATAAATATCAAGATGGGCTTCCCCCACGTCACCCCACTCCATTGTGCAGTCATACAACCGAACCCTGATATGATAAAATTTCTTCTTAAGCACAAGGCAGATGCAAGCATTACCGATAAAGATCCCTCAGTAAAGCAAGATGACTCATCTGAACCGTCTTGTTGTTGCGTTCGTAACCTAGATCCTGACGAAGAACAAGAACCAAATACACCAAAAACTGCGTTCCAATATGCTATGAGTGCAAAAGATAAAACAGGCAAAATATTACGGCTTTTCGAAAAATACGACATACAGAAGAGAATGTTGGAACCAACCAAGAGAATTCCCACTATACCTACACCAGAGCAACAGAAGTCCGATGAGAATACGTCATCTTCTACCTACCTATTGTTCGAAGCAGTTAGCAATGGCAATCTGACAGCTGTGGAAAACGCTCTGAAAATGCAAGATGTCGACATTAACTGCTCATGCTACTACGGCACCCCCATTCTCTGTCAAGCCGTAGAAAGAGGCAATAGGGCGATAATCGCCTGCCTACTTGAGCACGGTGCTGACCCTAATCTGACAGACCCATCACTCTATCATGTATACGATCCTGAAATTGCACAGCTGCTCGTTGATTATGGGGCACACGTTAACCAAGAGATCTACCACGATGGAATGACCATCCTAGGATGGATAATCGAGCAAAGAAGATACGGCGTGGCAAAAGTACTTGTTAGAAATGGTGCCGATGTGAACATAAACGTAAGAAACTACCTCACTCCCCTACATCTTGCGATTAAAAAAAAGAGAATAGGACTGGTGGAAATACTTCTTAAGTATGGGGCCGATGGGAAAACACTTCCTCAAGATGATGGCAAAAATAATTGCTCCATAAATAACAATAACTGCTCTATATTTTCTGATGAGTTCAGATGTAAACAAGAACACAAAACAGCTGCTAAAACGCCACTCGAACTCATCAAAGAAGAAGATGAGAAGCTCGCCCAGATCATCAAGATCTTTAATGACCATGGGATTTATGAGTAAACGCACAAGAGAGAATGGCTTTGACGCGACGGGCAAAAGAGTTCAGACTTATCATAGATATAGCGTTTTGAATCTTTTAATTTTTACCACACACTTAGACCCGAAGTTTATCCTGAGTAGCTTCCAACAAGAAGCGTATCGAAGGGACAGGCTCAGGGTGTGCGGATTTGGATATGTTATGAAAAACAAAAAACTTATTCTTATACTACTGAGCGCACTCGCCGCCGGCATCCTCTGGTACGCGCTCACCCAAGAGTGGCTGATCATCAACCTGCCGTTTGGCAAAGGCGCACTCACCACGCATGCCAAAACAGGCATAACGACCCACAAAAAAATAGGCGTCTATGTCCCAAAACAGGGAGCCATACGGCGGGAGGAACGGGAGCTCCTGTGGTGTGATGATGCGGCAACAAACGCTTCGTACCTGACTACCGCCTGGCTCAATATACTTGATGACGAGCTAACCCTCGCCAAAAAAACATCGCTACAGTCGGTAGCGGCTGCTCACGATGGGCGCGAGCTTATTATTTCGTTTGATCGGCCGCCACTCAACAAAAATAGTTCTACTGCTGAAAAATTACTGCTCATCGAAAGTCTCCTCAAATCGGTCCGCGAATCACTCCCGCTAGTAAAAACAACGCTCTTTTTGGTGCACCACAAACATATGCACGACGCGCACCTCGATTTTTCACGTCCCTGGCCTGTTAGTGGTTTTATAGATACACAAACTGCTGTTGAAAAACCAATACTCCCAGATATCACAGGGCCATTCACACTCATGATCGATCCTGCTGGCGATGCGCAAAAAACGGGCCGTACCATCGGAGACACGTTTGAACGAAGCATCACCTATGCCTGTGCGCAAGCGCTCAAAGAAGAGCTGGAAAAAACCTGTGGGCAGCTACGGGTGATAATAACCCGCGAACCAGGAGAGGCCACTGAGCCGCTACAGAGCGCGACTTTCACCAATCGGCTACGCGCGCATCTCTTTATAAACCTCTCATGCTACCAGGCAACACAAGATCCCGCCATCTGTGCGCTCTACCACTTTTTGTACGATCCGATCACCGATTTCTGGTACAAAAAGGATACAAAGATGACGTGGGAACCCTACTTTTCTGCTCACTGTCCTAACCTTAAAACAAGCGTATACGCGATAAAAACTATGCACGAGAGACTTATCACTTACCGTCAACGCGGGCTATTTCAACTATCCCCCTATCAGAGCATACCGTTCAGGCCACTGATTGGCGTCCAAGCGCCTGCAATTGGTTGTGAAATAGGTATAAGTAATCCTGATGGATGGCGGTTGCTTATTGGGCCGCTTGTCGATGGCATAAGTCATGTTGTAGAATTATTAAGAACAAAATCTGAACCAATTTTTTAATTTTTAGGGAGGCACCACATGTCACACCACCACCATAACGGCAGCCTGAGCGGCGGTATCATTCTTGTCTTTATCGGCTGCGCGATCCTTGCGACCGCTATCTTGGGCATCGAATCTTCGCTTGTCTGGAAGATTTTTGCGGGTGCGCTGCTCATCGTGCTCGGTGTTTTAAAACTGTTCAATATTGGCGGTAGTAACGAGTAAGACAATCGCACCTAAAACATCGAGAACATCAAAGATTCCAAATACCCGCTCGCCCTGAGGGATCCGAAGGGTCACTGACCCGCAGGATCGTCTCGAAGGGTCCTTGCGAGTGGGTCTGTTGCAAAGAATAAAGCATAATACAGCACTAAGAAATTATTAATTTTGTCTCAAACTTGTCATCAGGTCAAGTATTCGGCTATGCTACCGCTCGCAAGAACCCTTCGAGACGCTTCGCATGTAAACATGCTTCGCCCTCAGGGCGAGCGGCTGGGAATATTCTTGTGGTGTGGTGAAACCAAAAAGATCGTAGATCCACTATTTAAGACGCGATTGTCCGGGAAATACGAGTAGGTCTTAAATCCTACTTGTCTCCATCACCCTGCAGTGCAATAACACGTATAGATGTTACGATCGTAATATTCTCGCTACGCAGTTTTTTCACAATGGCGAGCCTGAGCTGGGATTCAATCTCCCATCTATCCATCATCCGGTCGGTCGAAATAAAACCGCGCACAATAAATTTGTAGCCACCATCCGCAAAATCGGTCAACCAGATAATTGGCACGGGATTTTTAAGAAGACTCGTCATCTCACCGGCAACATCAGTCAACAATTTTTTAACGGTTTCTGGGTTATCAGAAAATGAGACAATAACCTCAACATCTTCAATTGCCACAAAAGAACGGGAGAAGTGCCAATTCTGGATAACCTTGGTAACAATCATGGAGTTTGGGACCACATAGGTGTAACTATTCTTGCAGCGCACAATCGTCGATCGCGGGGTAATATGCCTCACCACACCCGCAATATCAGGGTCTTCTAGCTCTATGTAATCACCAATTTTTATCGGCCGCTGCACAAGGATAATAAAATAGGAGAAAAAGTCGGCTATCGGCTCTTTGATGATGTACGAAACACCCGCTATAACGACGATCAGCTTGGTTGCCATCGAACCGAGCCCAACGCTCGATAAACCAATCATGAAGGCAAGTACGACAATAACGTAACGGCCAAGCGTCATGATCGTGCTCTGAACGCCAGCGCCAATCAAGAGTGGATCAAAAATACGCCGCAATACAAAGCGATTGAGCACGTATACAACGGAAATACCGCCAAGCACGTACATGATCATTTTTATAACCGACAAGATCGTAATTGGTATCGGTTTGTCGGTGAGCGGATCGATATCTGCCGAGTGGGAGAATGGAAAGCTCAGCCACCGAGAGATATCCTTCCATATAACCCCTTGATCCCACACGCGCGCGACAACGAAAAATGCGAACACCACAAAAAGAATAAATGAGATAACGATAAAGAGACCGTACCAGGTCTTGCCGCCCGCAAAACGTTCTTTGACGATAAGTCCGTCAGGATAGTAAAAGAAGAAGTCAGAAGAGACCCGTTTGATACGCTCGTACAACCACATAATGAGCGGTATCAGGAGAGCCGTTATTACCAGACGGGTCAAAACATAAAAGACCTGCCGGCCGTACCCAACGTACGGGTTACTCATAACGATGATGGCAAAAAAAGCGAGTAAAAAGAGATAGTAATACCGTTCAATGTGCTCTTCGAGCCACTTGCCAAATGGTGATGATCGGGAAAATATTCCCAGAACATGCGATGAACCAATAAGACTATCTTTACTCCAGATAAGCCCAATCAAAGCGGCCTGCAAAAGAATAAAATTAACCGCTAAGAGAATTTCGGGCAGCTGTGAATCAAGATAGTTGCAGAGCATGAATGCACGGCGGAAGAAGAAGATCGCGATGGTAGCATAGGTCAAGAAAGGCACAATCCACAAGAAGCGATCCTGGAACGATCTGCTTACGACGCAGACACCACGCTCACTGTTTGTGCAGACCAAAAACGCGAAAAACGAGACCGCTATGTAGATAAGATAGGGAATCGATGCAAGATAAAAAAAGACCGAAAAAACTGATGGAACGGCATTAAGAACGACCGCCGCGCAGAGCAAAAACCAGGGAAAGAGGCTCAAGATGTGTCGATGTCCAAAATCTAGGAAAAGCGCCAAAATATACCAGATACGGGAAGTGACCCAATAGCGGGATTCATGTTGCAAGAGCCAGCGGCGCATCCGCGGCATATAGCAATAGCTGAGTATAAAACAGAAGAGAACAAGAAACAGGACAATCAGATGCCACAACGGTGGCTGCTCGAAGTATCGTCCTATGCGCTCAAACAGAGCGGTAAAACTAAACTTTGAAACCGAAACCACCAGCATCCGTTTGAGATCATATAAAAACCGCCTAACATCCGGCCAAAAACTCTTAAGGTCACGCAGTTCAATAGACTGTTCTGAGCGGATCCAGAAGCTTTTTGCAGAGAGCTCGGCAACAATATCGGTAATCGCTTTTATCATCTCCTGCACAAGCGCCGTACTCTTGGCGTACGATTCCATGAGTTTGGTAGTGACATCGACACGCTGGCGAACCTCTTCGTCAGTATCGATAAGCCTGTTTAATACGTTGGTGTAGCGTATATGCTCATCCTCAGAAAAAAGCTCTTTCTTCTGACGGAACAGAGACATGAGTGCACGAATGGCATCACGCGAAACATTCAAACGATAGAGCAGATCTATCGTTTTATCGCGCCGTTCGATCAGGCCGGCAAGCTCAACCTTAAGTTGTGAAAGCTCTGCCTCATATTTTTTTGCCTCACGGTCAAGCTCTTCACCAACGTTGAGCCGTATGGCCCGCTGCGTCATCTTATACCAGGTCTTAAGCACATCAACCTGTCGCTCACTCCGCTGTAGCTGGAATTTTGCCTCTTCAACCCGCGCTTCAAGTAATACATGTTTGGACTCGTAGAGACCTACGCGGGCATAGAGAAGACCAACTGATGTCAGATGTTCCCAATCCTCACGGCTCTTAAAGCGGTCCTTTTCGATCCTCCAGGAACGTAATGCTTCCGCATCGGATGGTGGTATTTTAAAACCTTCCACCATCGACTCGACCTGATAGCGCCAATCCTCTATCTGTGCAAGCACACCACGAAAATCGGTCTGCAAGACGTCGCGCTGCGCAAGAAATTCGTGACGATCGTTTTCAAGTTGCTCCTCAACCTGTCGTATCTGACTTGCATTGATAACAACCTGGCGCTTCATCTTCGCATACACCGCATCGAGCACGGTCACCCGTTTACGAGCAATCATAAGCTTTGTCTCGATCTCACCCAGATGTTCGACGCTCTCATCGCACCGCAGCTGTGCAAGATCCTTTTTAGCACGCGCAAGCCGCAACTGATCATCAAGTAATTCCATGCGCTGGTTACGATCAAATGCCTTGAGATCATCACGCACCGCGCCGTCACGTTCAAGCTTGTCACGTTGCTGTTTATTTTCATCAAGCTCTTTAGTTATGTCCGCCAGAGCCTTGGTCCGTTTTTCATGGTCCGATGCAAGCTTGCGCATCTCGCGCTCATAACCTTCTATCTTTTCCTTTAGATCCGACGCCCTTCGCGCAGCGGTCTGGAGATCCTCATAGATAGGCGTCACTTTTGCAGGAGGACGAATATCTTTAAAGTGGGGGTCTGCGCGGTACTGCTCAATAATCTCTCTATGCTCTTTCAGAAGCAACCGCACTTGCTCGCGAAGCCTAATTGTTTCACTAAAAACTTGCTGCAGATCGCTTAAAACGGATGTCTTACGCTGCCAGAAAGAGTCCTTGCTCTCACCGGAAACGCGCCCCTTGGCAGCCTTTAACTCGGTTGACGTTTTTTCGAGGTCGTTACGTCCATCACCCTGTTTTTCTAGTGCTTGTAGGCGTTCACCAAGCAGCTCAAATTGACGGTCAATGGGACGCTCTTGCGCCCCTTTTTCACCAACTTTTTCGATAGTTGTTACGGGATTAAATGGGAATGAACCACCAAAAATTGGGACACTGATGCACAGTAGATTGAGCGCTGCTATGCAGAGCTCTCGAGGGACAAAAAACTTATGTTTCATGATATCCGACCACCTCAAAAAATGTGACCGTTTTAAATGACGATGCCGATGGATGCAGGGCCACGCACCGCCTCAACCATCTTACGAGAGAGCGGCGCATTACATCCTGCTCCCTTACTGTAACCATAGTACCTGCTACGTGAGAAATCAAGCGATTAATTGCACGTGTATCCCCATCAGGGTACCAACCTATATGCAAAAAAAATTGTGCCAAAAAAACAAGCCGTATCCATACCTGGTCCTGCTCATCAATCAGAGGCTCATAAAGACCCAGAATGTGCTCAAAGAGTTGCCGATCGGCAACGTTGAGCGGGATAAATGAGGCACAGAGCTCGAGTACATGATGTATAAAAGCAAGATCTGCCTGCGCCCACGGAGCAGGCAACGCACGTAGCTCAACCTGGTCCACAAAGGTACGCTCTCCACGCAGCGAAAGTTCGTACGAAACAAGCGCCCCATGTTGGATATAACGCTCAGACCCTGGTCTGCATATAATACCCCTTATCAAACCGCAGGACCGATCAAAAATGAGACACGACTTCTTCTCCGGTAGCCAGGACCGTATCACGATTCCTATGCCGGTGGCGCCGGGCGCATTCGTATTACGTTTCTGATTGTTCATTTTTTGTCTGACTCAAAGTATTACCCAAAACAATATTTTTTAGCATTAGAAACCCCTTCCCCACCGCTCATCCCGAGTGTTTTCGAAGCATGGTACATGCTGAGAAAATGTATCGAGGGAAATGGGTGGTGGTAAACAATTTATTATCGAAGCCCCACTCATGTCCCTCGATACATTTTTCCTGCGGGACAAGTCCCTACGGAAAAACACTCGGGATGAGCGGGTGGGTCAACCGCTTTTATGTCGTTGTAACATTTTGAATCACATCCATTCATTTCTAATCTCTTGCTTTACCTATAATTTTTATCTTACAATAGCACACAAGGTGGTCGCCTTGAAAGGGTTTTTATGTTCTTGAAAGCCAACGGTGTTTTTACCAAATTCTTTTTGGTTTTTGCCGGAATCGTTTCAGTACACCTGCACGGAGATGTCGTTTACAAAGACCTGTACGCATATGCGCGCGAGCAGCGTTCTGATGTTACAGCAGCCGATTACGACATAAAGCGCGCACTCCAAGAAGAAAATATCGCCCTCAGCGGTCTGTTCCCCTCGGCACATATTAGTGCAAACAAGCAAGGGCAGTATGGCGAGGTCTGGCCGGATGGACAACTTACCCTGACGCTCGATATGTCAATTTACGAACCCGCTGGACCAATGGCGCACTGGTGGCTCGCAAAGACCATGACTGAACTCCTACGATTCTCCAAAGAAGACCTCCTTGACGACGTTCGCTACCAGGTCGGGCAGACATTTCTTTCGTACCGCAACGTTTTGCATAAAAATTCTTTCAATGAAGCACTTAATCAGAGCTCTAAAGAACGTTTTGAAAAGGCGAAAACAGACTATGCCCAGGGCATGATCTCATCAGTGGAATTTGAACAAGAAAAGGCTCTGTTTGAGACTGAACAGAGCAGGATCAAATCGTACATCAATCAGATATCCATTACGCAAGAAAATCTGGCCCTCGCAAGCGAACGCCCCATAACCGGCCCCCTCGCTGATTTTCTCTCAGAGCCACTCTATCAACATCTATTAGAGGGCATCAAACCCTTCACTCCTGACCAATTTGTTAAAGAGGCACTCGACTGCCGCAAAGAGCTCAAGATCATCGACCAGCGCATAGAAGCAGCCAAGATTAATAAAGACATCGCGCGCTACTCATACATACCGACCATCCGCTTCGTAACGGACCTATCGCGTATCTGGGGACCTGACGTGCTCAGCCCCATAACCAATAAACCGTACCGCTTTGGGCTCGCATTCGATTGGGAATTTGATCTTGAAAACCTTTTCAAGTTTCGCTCTGCAGATGCAGATCGATTAAAATCGGTCTTTGACCGCAAGCGGACCGAGTTTGTCATCGAAAACGAGGTACGCACCACCTGCGACCAACTCGAAATCATTGCTAAAGAAATCGTAGCAGTTCGGGCAAAATTGGCAGAAGCGCGCGTTGCATTCGAGCGCAACAAAAGCGCGCATGATATAGGATTTATCTCAGATGTCGATTTTAAAAAAGCAGAGACCGACTGGCAGCAGGCGCAGTTTAACCTAGAAGACAAAATTACCCAAGCGGCACAGAAGCATGAAGAGCTCCTGTGGGCTACGGGTTATCCAAAAGCACAGATTTCATGTTTTGATTTAATAGAGAAGACTGTATGAAACTCGCAAAAATTATACCAAGCCTTATTTTTATAATTCTTGGAGGTGCATTTATATACGGCGCCTACACACTCTTTTTTACTAAAAAAGAAGAGCGCCTCTACAGCACGCGGCCACCAGAGATGCGCCCACTCAAAAAGATAGTTCGCGCAACGGGCAAGGTCGACCCAGAAGAGTTAATGAAGATTGGTAGTATTATCATCGGCGTTATCGATAAGATGTTTGTTGAAGAGAACGAATTTGTAAAGAAAGGACAGCTACTCGCAACAATCGATGATGGCAAAGATGACACAGACGTCCGTGCGACAAAGGCAACGCTGGAAAGTTCAAAATATTATCTCACTTATTACCAGGCATTCTTTGCACGTCAAAAAGCTCTCCATGATGGGCATTTCATATCGGACAATGAATTTGAAAAATATGTCAGCGAGCTCAAGCGAGCAGAAGAAGACGTAAACATGCGCCAAGCGCAGTATGACCAGGCTTTCTTGCTCTTCAATCGCAAAAAAATTACTGCACCAGATGCCGGAATTGTGGTTGGTAAAAATTCGAGTGAGGGTGAAACGGTAACGTTCTATGCTCCTGCGACAGTTATCTATACCATCGCCAAAAACATCAAAAAAATGAAAGCCGAAGTCGAAATAGACGAGAGCATTATTGGACAGATTAAAAAGGGTATGGAAGCAGAGCTCAGTTTCGACACATATCTCGGGCGCATCTTCAAGAGCACTATTACCGACCTAAGCAACAATCCAATCGAAAAAGGTGGTGCCATCTGTTACAAAGCTACTCTGCCAATCGACAATAGTCAGATGCTCTTCCGTCCCGGCATGACGGTAACTGCGGAGATTGTGATCGCCGCAAAAGATCGCGCCCTCACGGTACGCGGACAACAGTTCGCCATAAAACCAGACATCGTGGAACAGATTTCAAAAATAAAAAAATGTGGTTTTAAACCTCTCTCCAAAGAGGATCGTGCAAAATATGGACGAATGGGCGACCACCGGATTGTTTGGATCGAGAGCGCGCATACGTTTGTAGAAAAACCGATAAAATTGGGTATCTCCGACGGAGCGTTCTTTGAAGTAATCGAAGGGCTAACCGAAGACGATGAAGTTATCGAAGATACTATTGAAGAGAATGCTATGGCAAAAATATTTGGCAAATTCTTTGGTGCAGGCCTACGATGAAAGCGATAACGCTCTTTAAAACATCACTCAGCGTCATCTATCGTCACGCGGTTCGTTCTTTTTTAACCGTTCTTGGCATCATGATCGGCATCGCGGCGATAGTAGTAACTTTTTCCATCGGCCGCGGGGCAGAAGCGCGCATTCGCTCACAGATCATGTCGATGGGCGAAAACGCAGTCTATATCATTCCCGGTAACGTCATGCAACATGGACACACCGGTTCAGTCGACAAAGCCACCCACCTTACCACCGACGACCTCTACGCGCTCACCTCACAGATCGATGGCATTGTTGGCTACACACCGGCGTTTGAGGTCTCCGAACCGATGATCTACGGGGACGTAACAGCCAAGGAACGGATTTTGGGGACAGACTCAAATGTGCTTGCGCTGCTTTCGCGTACCATGGATCATGGCATTTTTTTCACCGATTACCATGTGAGGCACCGTGAAAATGTCATCGTCTTGGGAGATTCACTTGCGGAGAGTATCTTTAAAGGCGGGGACCCTATCAACAAAATTATTCGCATCAAACGCATCCCCTTCACGGTCATCGGCGTTGTTAAATATGATGGAAACTTTTGGGGCACCAACGACCCGAACAAATTAGGCTACATGCCCTACACCACCGCAAAAAAATATTTTAAACCAGATCTGCTCGAACGGGACCTCGATTTTATCGTGCTCAAGCTGGGCGATGAAAAATTTAAGGGCGAAAGCCTGCGAAAGATTACCCGCACGCTCAGGCTGACAAGGCACATAAAACCTGACGATCAAGACGACTTCACGATATTCGACCAGCAGACCATAGCAAGTTCGGCCGAGACCGCTTCGCGCATCATCGAACTCTTTGGCCTCATAGCCGCGTTCATCTCGCTGATTGTTGGCGGCATAGGGATCATGAACATCATGCTTGTTTCCGTGCAGGAGAGGACCCGTGAAATTGGCATCCGACTGGCACTTGGCGCAACACAGAGCATGATCCAGACACAGTTCATTATCGAAGCAGTGGTGCTCTGTACACTCGGTGGAATTATTGGGGTAGTTGTTGGCGTGGGGTTGGTTAACGTGCTGAGCTACATAACCAGCCTGCCCGGCATCATAGAAGTTAAGCCGATCGCAATGGCACTATTAGTTACCATTTTAATTGGGGTATTTTTTGGATATTATCCGGCACGCAAGGCGTCACTGCTGAACCCTGTCGATGCTCTCTACAATATTTAGACGGTCTCTTATGGAAATTATTAAAGCTGAAAACATCACCAAGGTATTTTCTGATCCAAGCCACGCACATCTGCCAATCTTGAACGGCATCACCATGTCGGTTCAAAAAGGAGAATTCGCCTCAATCATCGGCAAATCAGGATCGGGCAAAACAACGCTCATGAACATACTTGGTTGTCTTGATCAACCAACCAGCGGATCGTACTGGTTTGACGGCGAAGACATTTCGCAGGCCGATCCCGACCACTTAGCACATATCAGAAATCAAAAAATCGGCTTTATCTTCCAGACATTTAACCTACTCGAAGACGCGACAGCAGTCGACAACGTCGCTTTGCCACAACTCTATGCAGGTGTACCCGAAAAAGAGGCACGACGAAAAGCCGCTGAATATCTCAATCTGGTGGAACTTGGCGACCGGCTGATGTATTACCCTAACCAGCTCTCTGGCGGCCAACGGCAACGCGTTGCTGTCGCACGGGCGCTCATAAACCACCCTGAACTCATACTTGCAGATGAGCCAACAGGAAATCTCGACACAAAAACGGGTGGGCAGATTTTTGAAATTTTTAGACGATTAAATCAGGAGACCGAGATTACTTTTATTATTGTTACGCACGATAAAGAGTTGGCACACCAGACCAATCGGATTATCCAGTTGGTTGATGGGCATATAGTGGATTAAAAGGAGATTTTCAAATGGAAAAGATAATAAAACTATTGATGGTAACAACAATTCTTGTTAACGCAACATGCTCGGCGGATGGATGTGATGCCCTGATAAAGAGTACGGTCCATACCGCTGACGCCGAAGATAATACGATCCTGCATTTTGTGGCAGGACTCACTAATGAAAAATTACGCACAGATTGGCTCACCTTACTGACTAGTATAGGGGGCGACCTATTGGAAGAAAATAAACAGGGAAAAACTCCCATCGACATAGCATATAAGACCAATCCGAAAAACACTCAGAAATTGGTGCTTACAAAATTAGATTCTTTGATCAAAAGCGGAAGCCATGGAGAATACTTAGAGAATTTTATCAAAAAAGCCCAGGCCCTAAAGATCGATCTTAACCTGCCTGTGGGCAAACAGAGCGCAACACTTCTACACGGTGCTGCAATATCAGGCAATCAAGATGCTGTTGACTATCTCATCAAAGCAAAGGTAAAAGTTAATGTTGTCAACGATGCAAAGCAGACGCCTCTACATTATGCGTGCCTCGCCCAAAACTCAGAAAACCTGTTTAAAATCGTTTTCTCTCTAACCGCAGGCGGGGCAGACACCAAAGCAAAAGACAACAACGGCAAAACTGCTCGCGATACGTTAAATTGGCTGGAAGAAACAGGAATGACTATAAAAAATATAGATGCAATAAAAAAGTTGCTGCCAAAATAAAATTGCTCGAACCTGGATTTAATCAGATCAGTCAATCTGCAGGTGTTTGAACCGCCGATTGACCGACGACCTGTTCACCCCCAACAGCGTGGCTATGCGCGCCTGATTCTGGAATATCTTCCAGAGATGCACCATAAGATCGCGATTTTTAAGCGCCTTCTTACCCAGTAGAACCGCCTGGTTGATACGCTCGTCAGACGCGATCAAGAGAGCGTCTTGATCAGTTATTGAGCTGCTAGCTTTTGCTATTTCACCAGTCGCTTTTGGCTCTTTTGGCTCGACCGACAGAGCCTGCTGCATCGACTGCTCCCGCTTGGCCGCTTTTGTCGAAATTAGAACGCTGAGCCGGCGTTTGAGTTCAACAAAGCTGGGGCACTTTTCGGTATAGAGAAGATTAACTTCCCGTTCAGAAAGAGAGAGAATTTTTTTGAGCGCATGGTTGTTAAGCAGCTGCTGCATGTATTCGCCGACCAACTGCTCAAACTCTGGGCGATCAAGGCTGCCCGGCTGAGGTAAAATAAGCATATGGGCACGCAGTTCATCAAGAAGTTCAGGCAAAAACGTCCCATCCTCAACGTGCATGTGGAGTGATTCTGTGCTCGAGCAGATAATGCGCACATCAGCAGGAACACGCTGGTCGCCCTTGATAGGGGTAAAAGCACCAAAACGCAAAAATTCCGCCAGATGAAGTTGCGTTTCACGCGACAAAAAGTGCACATTTTCTAGGTAAATAGTACCGGTCTTATCGAACCGCTCAAGTAGCGGCGATTGATCTTGCGGCGTACCTAAAAGCTTTGCAAAGCCAAACAGTTGGCGCGCAACAGTGAGATCTTTTTCTGGTTCTTTGAGCGTAATGGTCTGCATCTGCTGCCGCTGGCTGGTCGCCTGGAGCAGATCGATTAAGGGCTGCCGATCATCAGTGCGCGCATTTAAAAGAATGGCCCTATGAGAAAGGGCCGCACGCAAGAGATCGATCTTAAAGTTGAGCAGTGTCTTACTACCACCCGGTATGAGCTCGCGGACGAGCCTGCCCGCTTCCGTCGTCTCAAGATAGAGCAAGTAGTTCCACTGTCCCGGATCGCGGAGCAGATCGGCCTGCATCTTGATGACATCAGCCATGTCCGGGTGCGAAACAACAAGAACCGTACTCTGTCTTTCAAGGCTCGGGAATGATGAGACCACAAGCCGTTGTTCGGCATCGACACAGATGGTTGTGCTCTGCGCGGTCGCATATTTTTCCGTATTTTGGGCGATTTTTCGGAGCTCAATCACCAACGGATGTCCCCGCTGCAAGTTGAGGTCACAAGTTATAAAGTCATGCGCAGCCTGGTTGCCAAAGGTAAAGGCATTATACTTGTAGTACAAAAGGCCAATCTTGCGCTCATACGACTGGCGCAAAAATGACCGGATACTCTCCTGGTACTGCGCAAGCTCACGGTGCCGATGATAGAGTTCTGTCTCGATGGAATTTTTACGCGCCAAAAGATAGTCGATGTTGCGGTTTTTAACGAGCGTAATAATGGAGCTCAAGGATGCAGCAAAAACCGCCATCTCATCCTGCTCACTGCAACTATAAAATTTTTTGGGGCGGGCGCCCTCGTTAACAATTATGCACCCCAGAATATTGTTCCGATCGTAGATAGGAATAAAGACGTCGGCATCAAGCTTACGCAAAAAATCGGCGGCCTGCGCATATGCAGGATCTTGGTCATAGTAGGCGGAAAAATCTATCTCATCCCGCGTGATAACTTTGGTATCGGCAAGCAGCCGAGCCAGAGGCCGATCAGGGGCCAGACTGGTCTGTAAAAGCTGTATCTGTTCGTCAGAAACGAGATAATTTTCATCCTGGGTAAGAACAAGCCGTGCGCTGCCGTTTGGCAGCTGGAAAGCCCTACTAAAGACCTGCTGGGTCACGTGACGAAATTCAGCGGGATGGGCGATGGAATTTAGTTGCACCCAGACCTCTTTCATCAGGCTTATGAAGTTAAATCTGCGGGAGACGGTGATGTGGTCACGGGTGTTGAGAAAGCGGAGGCCCATGAGGCGGAAGGTGCAGTAGTACATGGCGGCGGTGAGGATGATGGTGGAGAGGTTGGCAAACAGATAGGTATCGAATGGGGCCACACCAGTAAATGGGTTATAGGTCAGACACTTTACGATAAGTTGTGGTGCCATGAATCCTGCAATAAACATCTTAGTCTGATAGGTGAGCAGTTTGGGAAAAGTATGTCGCTTTACCACCGATAAAACCATCATCACAGCACAAACTCCAACTACCAAGTTAAAGAAATATGTTATCTGGTAGAGTAACGAACCAAACACAACTGGCATATGGGTAGAAAATGGAAGTGTAAGAAGAAAGAGCGCTGCCAAACAGGAACCAAACAAAAACCGTGACACATTATAAAAACGAAAAACAGCAAAATTGCGAACAACCAAAGATTCGGCAAACAGGGATAAAAATATGTGAAAAAAAATATTTGACGCCCAACTCATTCGGTGCATTAGATGCTTACCAGTCTCACCCAAAGCAAAACATCCAAAGCCATCCAGCAGCCGCAATATCACAATTATGTCCACAATTATTGAGAATGCTAACGCAAGAAATAAAAAATTTGCGCCACGTAGCGATAATTTCGAAGCTGAGAAAGGTTTTCTTAGTGCTATCAATAGAAAACTTCTGAATATTAATCCACAACAAACAACTAAAAAAAACAATGTTTTGCTGCTCAAGCAAGAGAGAAACGCGCTCAAAATGTCAAAAAACATGATACATTTACCACAATCAAGTTTTGTTATATAATTGGCCTTGTACGGTAGGTTGGGTCTTCCTACGTAATAGTTTACATGAAATTACTGAAAAGAGTTACTATGCTTAGAATATCTAGCACAATATTGGCGTTCATTTTTATTTTCTCTTCATCAATTAATATGTCTGTGCATGCTTCAATCTATGATCCAGCACCTACAACCAACGACGGTGCAAGCAAAGAGATAGCTGGTCTTGAAGGTCAAAATATAATATATAACGTGCTTGCAATGTTTGGATCTAATAAAGCTTATGTACAAAAATTCACAAAAAAGCTTATTAAGCAAGGCAAAGAAGTCTTGAAAGATCTACGTAGAGATCTTAACCAAAAAAACAACAGCTAAATCCCCTCAAAACTGATAAGCCAGCGCCACTCCCCTCGTTTCAACGACGGGAGTTTTCACGCCAACAAAAAAATCTTTGACTGTTATAAATTATAAAAAACAGGAAAAGCAAGCAACCCAGACAAACTACACAGCCAGAACTGACGGACCAACAGTTTATTGAGCAGACCAGATCTTTGTGGGCTTCACCCTCCAAAGAACTCTTTTTCCATCGATTCAGAACCACGCACCAGCAACCGGAGCCACTCAAGATTGATATCGAGCTTCTCCTCCTCCGACAGCTGCCACCGCACTTTGGATGCACGCAATTTTGTCATCAGGTCATAAAAGCAGAGCGCTACGCAGACTGAGACGTTAAAACTTTCGGTAAACCCATGCATCGGAATAACAACGGACATATCCGCATGCTCCTGTGCATAGAGCGAAACGCCCCGTTCTTCCGTGCCAAAAACGATCGCCGTCTTCTGGTCAATGGGCAATTGCGCTAACGGGCGTGCCTTGCCATGTGGGGAGGTGATAACAATACGATACCCTTTGGATCGCAAGTAGGTGAAACACTCTTCAGCATTATTCCTACCCTCGTGACGGTAGCGGTTGAGCGTAATCCAATTGGATGAACCCTTGCTCACCCCTGTATTGATCGAATAGCGGTTCTGCTGTTCAATCACGTGCACGTCTTGCACCCCAAAACACTCAATCGACCTGACCGCAGCACTAAGGTTATGCGGCTGGTTGATGTCTTCCAAAATCGGAACTACATGTCGCGTTCGCTGTTGCAATACTTGATCAATTCTTTCGCGCCTGGAGGGCGTAATAAACTGAGAAAGATGCTCAACAAGCTGACGCTTAATTGTTATATCCATAGACTCTACAGCCTCGCTAAACGCTGTTCAACCACATCTACAAGTAACTATAACACAACCCGCGATTTTTTTACTAAAAGAGGTAAAATGGTCAAAAGTGCGAGCATTATTCCCATAAATATCATTTTTCCAGAAAAGATCTCCTGCAATGTTATCGCGTGCTGTAGCTCTTGTCCAGAAAAAACAAGCAGCAAAGTAACAGGAATTAATCCAAAAAACGTTGTAAGGACAAATATTTTTGTGCGGACCAATGTCAACCCCGCAAGAATATTTACCATCACAAATGGTATTATCGGCATGAGACGCACAATAAAAAGATAGTAGGTGCCATAAATGGCCATAAGTTCGTTAAACCGCTTGAGTTCTTTTACATACGTCTCCTGCAACCTCTTGCCAATCAGATAACGAGCGAGAAAAAACGATACCATAGACCCTACCGTTGCCGCGCAGAGTGTTATGATGGTCGCCACCAATGGGCCAAAAAACATTCCCGCAAACAGGGTCAACAGCGATGCAATGGGCAGCATAAAGATGTTGTCGGCTATATAGATCAAAAAAAAGAGCGCTATCGATAGTACGTAGTTACTCGCGATAAAAGCTGCTATGTGTGCCCGGGACATGAGCACATAGGCAAAGAGTTTTGGCGCCAAAAATTTGGTTGTAATAGCTAGTGCGCACACAAAAACAACGATCAGGACGAGCCGCATAAATGGAGATAATTTTTTCATAAAAACCAGACACAAATTCTACACAAGTGGGATACCACTAGTATAGTATGGTATCAAGAGGGATATCTACCTATTTGGTAAAAGGGGAATCGGATGAAACGGTATCAAGTACAGAAAACTTCTATGTGTATCCGACTGTATAGCCAGGCCGCACACCCTGACGCTAGCCCTGCGAAGCCTTGGCGAAGCATGGGGCCTGTCCCTTCGACAAGCCCAGGGTGTGCGGATTTTAAAACATTAACTTACTGGTTAGCAATAATATTATTCACACTCACCACACACCTGGCTGCAGAAGTTGTAATCAATAGAGATGCAGTCAACACAACCGATAACCATCCGAGCTACTACACAAAAGTAGAAAACGTGATCAGCTTCAACCAGATCCTCAAGACCATCTTACAGATCTCAAGCAAAACGGTCGTAAATGCCTCTCTCAACCTCTGTGTTGAGATAAAAAATGCCATCACACAGCTGGTAAAAAATACCGCATCCCAGGTCGTTAATACCACGCTACAGACAGCTCAAGATGCCTACCACAGTATGTCGGGTGCCGCTACCCACTTTATGTGGGAATATAAGTGGCAACTGGTCGGCGCATCGGCCGCTGGCGGTTACCTCTACCTGCTCTACACCATGGTCACCCTTCGTCTCTATTTTTCCCAACAGGAACGCTGGTTCAACTGGTACGAATATTTAACGTTAGAAGCGCTCTGTGCTCAATCTCAAAAAGATCTGGGCATCGAGCTTGTCAAAGAGGCGCAGCGGCGCTACACATCGATAAGCGCGCCGACCGACTTTGTCTCACCCCTCATAAAATTTCTACAGGCGATCGACGAAGAAGAAAAAGCGTTGGCGCTCTACCTGCGTCTTGGCCCCTGGATCGAACGGCTCCGCCTCTGCACGCTAACAGGCTACAGCAGCGAGCTTGCGCAGAAGTGCGATATGTGGCGGCGGCGCATTGGCTATCTGCGTGCAACATTTATGCGCTGGATGGCGGACTACAAGCTCGAACAGAACGCTGCGGTTCGCTCAATCATCGATCAACGATTCCCATTCTTACAATTTATTGCGCGCCGGTCGAAGCAATAGACCCCGCAAAACATGCCTAATGCTTAAGTAGTAGCAAGAATTTTATTAATCAGATCGGCTGCCATCTTTTTCTCTCTAGCAAAATCTTCTTGAGTATCATAGGTCGTGAATACGATTTTTTTGTCGCCAATGGACTCTAGCGAATTGTGCTCAAAAAAGCCACCTACGGACTTTACCTCGGGAGCGGCTTTAGAAGGCCTCTTCTGAGAAATAGCTTTAGTAACCAACTTTTTCTCGGAGATAGGCTCAACCAGAACATATGCATAACTCGGTGCACTCTCTACCTCTAAATCAAGATAGTTAACAAACACAAACTTTACTTCGGATATGACGTTCTCATCGCGCGTATCACCGATAGAGCCCTTTACTCTGAGTTTATCGATAATGAATGCTTTCTTATCTGTAAGCCCACTTATTACAAATGCTCGTACTAGTTCATCAAGGGTAAAATCGGTTGCATCGACTCCATCAATTTGGTGCACCACGTCACCAGGTATGATACTCGCCATCACGAGTGGTTGCCGCTCCTTAGAAGCTGGGTTTTTAGATATTTTTATCTTAAATGGAACCTTTTGTGCACTAAATAAAATAAAAATCGGATAGACGGGCTTTTCCTTTGTCTCTTTCTCTGGAATACGCTTAAAATACTGCGATATATCGAGCGTCTTACCCTTACCAAAATTCTTCGCAAAAGTTTCTGAAATTGTCACCATATAATCGCTAGATAAGGATAGTGGCGAAAAATCAGCCTCGCCGGGAAAACGTATCTGGGGGATATTAATATAAAACGGAACAAACCTTATGAAAGGCGTTGCTTGGCTCAAAAGAAATGCCAGGTTGATTGGGGCCATATCAGCCGCCTGCTGTATGGAAAAATAGCCATCCAAAAAGACCCACATCTTGTTAGAGACCACCGTTGCTGCCACCATAGTCCTCAGAACAAGAAAATAGCCAAATGGTTTGCCCCTAAACTCCTTAAACTTTTCGGGATTAGCATAACAGGCGCTAATATCCACCAATTTCGCCATAGGTTTTCCCTTAGGTTCATCAAAAAATTCTAAAAGCTTAAAAAGACTCTTGCCCTGAAAAGATGCAATTCCACAATATGGAGCTCCATGCCCATCTATATATATCGACCAGGCGGCTAGAGACAGACGCATGGCAGAATCTTGTGCATTGTAAGACTGGTATTCCTTAGGGGTAACAAATATTTTCTCCATCAGTATTTTAGCCATATCAGCCGGCTTATCTACCTTGTGACTAGCAATCTCAGTTATGTTACCAACCGGTTCCAACTGGCTCCATTTTACGCCTAAGATCGCATCGATGGACGCAATTTCCTTCTGATTACTTGTCTCATTGCCATAATAACCAACCAACTCACTCTTCGGTACGTAGACCTCGATACCGGAATCCGGGCCATCCCCAGGAACGCGTCGACACACCCACCTGTCGCTAGGTATTTTATTCCCTCCGTTCAGATACTGCACAATAAGTTTTGCTGGGACGATGATAATAGCATTTGTCACATTCCTGAAAGCACGGTCTAAATCATCGATCAGCGGGCCCCTGTCATAGTCCTTATCGCTACTTACGATAATCGCTCCATGAGTCGCAAATGGAACAACCCTGAGAATTTTCTTACGATCAATGGGAAATGGTGTGCCATTTTTGTCTACAAGTCGAACAAAGCCGGTTTTGTGGGCACCCATAATAAATGGCGCGAACCAACCAGGTCCGTTTTTCTCGTCATAATCGAGCCACCCATCAAAAAAACCATAGAGCTTTTTTATTAGGGTATTGAGCAGAATTGGCTCATCAGGCTTATCTGACTGGAGCGTTTCAAAAAAACCTGCAAAATCAAATTTTTCCAACTCTTGCGGTTGGTCGTTTTTCAGCGTTAGTAGAAACATTATATCTTGGGACATAAAGAGCCTGCTGGCGATAAACGGGAAAGAAAGAGGCCCCTTATCAAAGACAAGCGCTTTGGGCACCACGTGAGTCTCTGCAACGCAGAGCTTCACGTGAAGATTTTTATCAAAAAAATATAACAGCTGCGATATCCGCCCCCCATAAATATCGACCATAGAGATGGCCCAGTTGACCCCTTTGCAGTCTTTCACAAAAACTGCCTCAAGATCATCGTAAGAACCTCCAACTCCAATGTCTTTGTAGGCTGCATCATTTGCATTGGTAAAATCTTTAACCGGTGACATGAGGCTCCAGTTTATCCCCAACCGCGCATCAATAGGTAAATTTTTCTTGCCGGCGCGCTCACCAAACAGCACCAACTCAGGCGACTTTCGCACAAAAACCACCCAGTACTTACTCGCTCTACATAACCACTTATCCGTATTATAAATACTATTTTCACCCTCAAGATATTTCTTCATAAGGGATTTTCGAACAATAAGGAACACATTGGTTGGACATGTGTAAAAAAACGCCTTCATACAGGCAAATCTAGATGCCTCGGGCACAAAACCCCAATCATCAATAATCACCGCACCATGATTAGCAACCGGCTCCGCCTTCGCATTCACCTCACGATAAATAAAAAGACTGCTCTTGCTTGGGATTGGCATCCGTTTTTTGTATTGAGAAGCGATGCAATCTAAAAATAGACAGACCATACAAAAGATAAAAACCGACAACAGACCTGTTGTCTTTCTGATAGCTGTCATCAAAACTCTCCCTTTTTTATGACACAAAAAATGTAGCGGTCAAACTCACGGTATATCTACGATCCAATACCAACCTTAGAAACAAGGTACTTGATATCATCGTCTGCAAAGCGTATGCCAACACCAGCAAATGCATTTTTATTTGTTTTGCTAACAAAGTCATCGGCACCAAAGACCATGTAGAGCGTGTCGGCAAAGAAGATCTTGTTCAACCATTTGAGGTGTGGGCGATCGTCAGCCAAGCGGTTACGTCCACGCATATCGAACGCCTCAAACGTGGTGACCCACCTAATATTGTCCCAATTAAATGGAATATCAAAATCAACACCAACACCAAACGTACTATCAAAGAGACCGACGCGGCAGGCGAATGGACCAAATACTTTACCAAATTGAAGATCGTATAACGTCGAATCGAGCTGTCTAAGCTGTATATCTTTCTTGTGAGCGTATTTAAGCTTGCCGTAATCGGTAAGCACCATGTCGTCCGGATTGAGTGGGCAACCATGCTCATTGTACCACTCACGGTACTTGTGATAGCGCGAAATAGTTCCGCTGTAACATCCGACCAGACCTGCAAGATAGAAGTAGTCTTCGCTTGGATGAATACGTATATCAAGGTACCCTTTGCCCTCTTCAACACGGAAGTCATTTCCTGGGCCATACATCGATTCACCATGCACGTCGAAGATAACGGACAACTTATCGATCATTGCAAAGTATTTCTTGAGACCATCAATCGCAACGCTGACATCATGTGAAAGCTCGTCATCAGTAAGCAACTTACCAATAACGCCAGTACCATCATTAATTTTCTGAGCAGCCAATGTGATTGGGTGTGCGGTCTCTTCAAACTGGTGAGCCACACGGCCAAGATCACGATCAAGCGCTTGCGCAGCCTGCGTAACACCATCACGGACGGAACTTGAAAGTGATGGGATTTCCCGCTTAAGATCGCCTACAACAGTACGCAGATCACGGATTACCTCATCAAATGTCCGCTCATTACGATTAACAACACCGCCAATTGAAGATGCCACTTCTGCAGCTCGTTCTGCTGCAAGCCCAAAGCTGTCGACGGCACGCTCAAGCCTACGAACGCCCGCATCGCCAGCAAAGACCGTTTTGAGCGACGCAGAGACTTCAGAAATATTCTTTGCAATATCGCGTAGTTCGCCAAGCATAACGTCCACAGCAACGGGATCCTTACTTGGACGTATCAAAATACCTCCAGGCTTGAGACGGGGCATATGCGTATCGCCCGGAACAATCTCCACATATTTGGTACCCAAAAGACCATCTTGCCGTATCAGACCATATGCATCTGAATAGATCGGATAGGTGCTCAAAATCATCACTTCAGCGCGCACCTGCTGCCCATTATTAACAAGACCGACATCCTCAACCCAACCAACTTTTACACCGGCCATCTGCACATCGGCCTTCTTGTTGAGCCCGGAAACATCATGGAAATAGACGGTATAACGACTGTAGCGAGCCGTATCAAATCGTATAACGCCAATCTGAAAGCTCATATATAAAAATATGCCAATCGCGACTAAGATAAACAGTCCGACCGAGGTTTCTGTTTTTATACGCAAGTCATCCCCCTCGCAACGTTAAATCCAGTATAACTTTTTCACGTGGTATACCACCCTCTTATCATGTTCAACGTGGCGCAGCAGCAGTGCAAATACCCCTACCGCACGGTTGTTCATTTTCCCATAACATAGCACAGAAATTATATGAGCTCCAATCTGCTGATCAAACGTTGTCCACCGAAAGTGTCCCTCAATCTGATTGAAAGTTTTTCCATATATTGGTGCAAGGAGCTTATCCCACTCATGAGCCCACGAAATAGGCGCCCCTCCCAAATTTATCTTGGACAAAACATCTTTAATAATTTTTTCCCGTCCCTCATCATCGGGTGGAAGCTGCTTGAATCCCAAAAGCTCACACATGCCCCTACTCAAAAATAACGGCTGCATCCTCACCATAAATTCTGAGATCGTCAAAATGTCGTAGACCCCAAGCGCCTGCGCTCTTGATTCTTTTGATTCACCAGGCTCATCAGCCATCGGCAGAGGCGTGAAGACGGGAGGCATCCGTACGAGCGACTCGTCGCTAAATATTTCGCTCACATCATCAAGCGGCTCTTTGCGACCCTTGAGATGGCGCATCAAAAAATCTTTAAAATCGGTCACTCCAACCGTGCCCTTTGTCCGGAATATCGCGCCGATACGGGTCCACAACTCTTTTGAAAATGAATCTTTTTCATCGATGACAAATATCTTCTTCTGCTCATCAAACATCGAATTAATATTTATCTTACCCTCTTCGCAGGTGGCATAGATCTGGATCGTTGCATCGACACCATCAACATCTTCATGCAGCGTAAAAGTGCGCCACCGATTGATAAAACGCAAAATCGAGCCGACCTCCTGTTTGTTGCCCTCGGGGTCACCTGCATGGCTCAGGGTACGCCGGACCAGCTCGACCCCCGTAAGGGCAATGTCCTGCGACCGTTCGCGCGTCAACACGGTTGATCCAATTGACCTGCTCACTTGGGTTGAGACCACAAGATAGGTGGCCAGTGCGATGGCTGCGGAGAGCATGATAAAGGTGAGAATCAGGATAAAACCTGGCTGTCTGTTGTTAGTCATACACGTCTTTCTCATCAGACAAATCTCCCAACAAATGAGATCTGCCCCACAAACTCCGCTCGCCCTGAGGAGCGCGTCAGCGCGTCTCGAAGGGTTCTTGCGCACAATTCAACGAACAACTCAAATAACGTAGACGAATTTTGCAAGAAAATATCAGCATCACCCACCAACCCGCTCGCAGGGACCCTTCGAGACGGCCTAACGGCCTCCTCAGGGCGAGCGGACTTAGTAAACCTATTTGTGAATACTCTCTCTATTTTCAGTCTCATCACCTACCCCTCATTTGCGGTCTGCCCGGCTGTGGCCGACTTCCTGCGGGAGCACGCCCCGACGGCGGTCTCGGCGATGGCTGTTTTGCCGCACCCTGACCGCCTACCGTCAAGGTCTTCTTCTCTTCTTTTTTACCATCAGATCCCGCAGTCTTATCTTTTAATACTCTCTTTTTGACGGCCGTACGCTCCTCAACAATCTTCTTAATCCGCCCATGTTGCCATTCAAACACTGGGATTTTATATGCGAAGGTAAACGATCTATCACCCCTGCCATCGTTATCGACACGCACACCAGATATCTCTATGTATGCAGGGATCATATAGGGGGCCTTTTTAAGCACTGCAGGGTCCCAAGCGGTCAACTCTTTGTAGACAATTTTTTCTGGCTTTTTCGGCTGCTCTTCTTTTTTTTCCACAGCTTCGGCCGGCTCACCAGCTTTTTCAGGCGACTCTTTTTTGGGCTCCTGCTTTGGCTCTTCCGGCACAAAAAATTTCATCGTAAGAGACTTGATACGTGAAATCAACAGATGACTCTGCACATCACCGCTTGTAAAATCTTCTATAGGGCGCCTGATATCACTCGACTCAGCGCGGACCAATTTAAATAGCCCCGGCTCGGTCTCAGGGAGCAGCTGGTAGACCACGCGCGTATTGTAGGGCACAAAGATCTTGTGGCGTGGCATGCGGTTGGTGGTAACAAAAAAGAGGAGCTCTAACCGATTATCGCGAAACTTCGCCAAGAATGGTGGCGGTATTTCACGCGTTCGCTTCTCTTCTTTTTCCTCTTTTGGCGTAGGCTCTTCCTCGGTTTTTTTCTCTACAGCAGCAGCCTTATCTTTCTCTTCTTTCTCCTTTTTGAACGCACGTTTGTACGAAGCAAACGCCGACTCCGGTACCACCATGGCCATCAGGTCACGCTCAAGCTGACTGTGCACCACTGTAAGCGCAAGCCCATAATCAACCGCTGCGGCCGTGCGTATGCCCACTTTTGCCATCTGCCTGACAAAACCAAAAAGCAACAGACTCAACATTGATGCTATCGTCATGGCAATAACAAGCTCAATCAGGGAAAAACCAGAAGTCTTCTTAAACATTCTTCTTGGCCTCCTGCTTTGGCTGCCCTGCTATTTTTGTATCCGCCGCTTTTGTTTCACCCTTTTCTGCCTGCACTGTCTTTTTTTCAATGGGCAGTGGCACTACGGTAAAAAAACGGTCCACAAAGCCACTTGGCCGCTTCACCTCGAACAGGCCAATCCCGCAGGTCTTTACAAACGGCTGCAGTGACGATTTTGCATTGATAGCAGAAAACTGGTACGAGAGGGGAATAACCTCAGGTAGCTCGATTTTTTCTTTCTGGTTTAACCGCTGCTCACGCTCAAGCATGACCTGCGCGTTTTTTGTCTGAGTTACATCTTCAAAGGACTCAAGAAAGATGCGTGCATTGCGCTTCACAATCCCCTGCGCCATAACAACAGCAACCGAAAGCAGCGCAAAAACCACCAGTGCCATGACCGTTTCAATCAGCGTAAATCCCGCTTTTTTATGCCGATTTGGTGACACCCTCATACTCCGCAAACATTTTGGTAAATGGGTTTAAAACCAGAGACATATCTCCACCACTCTTTTCGTCAGCAACAGTTACCGTAACATCCTGGCTCGCCTCGTCCGGGTCGATAAAGAACCAGCTAGCAGCCCGATCGGTCGACTCATCTTTGCCCTCAATAATAATCGCCCGCAGCACGAGTAACGGATCGATATCAAAACGGACCATGCCCCACGATGGGGCCACCGGCACATACTGTTCTGTCAAATAGCTTTCGAGTGCACCAGCACGTGAGGCGCGCTCAACACGCACCTCACCCTTTTCAATATCAAACACAACCCGATGCACGGTCTGCGTTTCGGCAGCACCGCGCCACGCCGTCTGCGTCACCGCATTCAGCCGTGTGGCAAAAGCTTTACGCCGGTCAACGGTCTTTTGGAAAAGTCGCGGCAGCCCGAACGCCGCAATAATACCGATGATCGCCATCACCACGACAATCTCGATAAGCGAAAAGCCCTTAGTAGTTCCACGCATCGAGCCACTCTTCCTGCGGAGCACCTTCACCACGTGGTCCCCATGAATAGAGCTGGAAAGGCCGGTCCGTACCACGAGCACCCTGCATGGGCTGGTACTGGAGATCATGAGTCCAGCCATCGACAAAGCAGCCCTTGATAAACTCTTTCTCTTCTACGTATGGTCCACGCCACCGCATCGCAATTTTTTGGTCTGTTGGGCGTGTCACCAGATCTTGTAATGTCGCTGGATACACACCAGTATGATCATTGTATTCTTGGATAATAGCCTTGCTCGCCACCAGTGCGGTCTCAGTTTTCAGCCGTTTTGCATTATCGATATACTTACGAATACCAAAAAAACCGGCTGTCATCATAATTACCATAATCGCCATTGCAATGATGATCTCAATAAGGGAAAAACCAGCCGTGCACATCCCGCACACCTGCCCCTGGCGACGTCGTAATAAAAACATATGTACCCTTTCAGTGTAGAAAATCTATCAAAGTAACGTCATTTTAACGTCATATTACATTCAGGCCCCGGCTATATCGCCCAGACCCATAATAGGCATCATAATCGCAAGAATAACAAAAACTACAACCAACGCCATCACCACTAACATGGCCGGATTTAAGACCTTCGACAGACCATCCGTCCGCTCGCCCATCTCAGTCTCGTACTGATCAGCCACCGCTGTCAACATGACATCGAGCTTACCACTCTGCTCACCCGTATTAATTAAGTAGATCGCCAACGGAGGAAATAGTCCCGTCTTTTTGAGATATTCAGCCACCTTCCCCTGCTTGACAATCTGCTCTTTTGCCTCAAGCAGAGCCTCTGCGAGGATCCGATTGTCGACGATCTTGCAGACGATATCGAGCGATTCGTCAAGGTTAACGCCACCCTCGAGCAGCATACCCAGAGTTCTGCTAAACCGCACCACAGCCCCCATCCGTGCAAAATATTTAACCTGCGGAATGTGCAACTTCAAGATATCGAGCTTGCGCGCCCCCGATGGTGACGCCTTCCAGAAGCGATAGCCAACATAGATGGCAATAAGCCCCGCAAACATAAGAATCCAGTAGTGCTGCAAAACGTACGACATCGACAGGACAATGCGAGTCGGCAGAGGCAACTGCTTACCACTCTCGGCGAATACCGCCTCTAGTTGCGGCACCACAAACTTGAGCAGCCCAATGACCACTATCCCAATGACGACCAGCTGGATAATTGGCTGGGTGAGCGCACCACGAATTTTGCGATTCAACTCCGCTCTTCGCTCAAGATACTGGGTCAATCGCTCGAGAATCAGTTCGAGCCGACCGCTCGCCTCGCCAGCGCGGACCAGCTGCACATAGAGCGTCTCAAAAATTTTTGGATAGAACGCCATTCCATCGGCAAGCGAACGCCCCTCTTTAATGCCATCGCGCAGCGCCACTGTGACGGTCTTTAGCTTGCCCTCTGACTGCTCGACAAGCAGAGAGAGCGCATCAACCAGCGGGACACCGGAGCGCAAAAGAACCGAGAGCTGTTTGGTAAAAAATATCTTATCTTTTACCGAGATGCTCCCCTCAAAGAGTTTTTTGAACCCACCAACGGAAGTTGGTGCTTCTTTTGCTTGAGCTATGGAGACGACAAAAAGACCACTACGCACCAGCTGTTCACGCACCAGCTTTGACGATGCGGCATCCATGGAACCGGAAACCTTTTTCCCATCACGCGAAAATGCCTGATATACATACAAGGCCATAAGATACCTTTTGTACAGCGGTAAACAAAATTTATACTACCATCGTACAGAGCACTGTACAAAAAAATAGTATACTATGTCTATGGGAAAGTGATTATATGGAGTAAATTCGGTGAAAATTGGCATTAAGAAATTATAAAAAAAGTTCTGAAAAATCCGCACACCCTGAGCTTGTCGAAGGGTCTGAATGTGCGGAAATAAAAATAAAAAATTCACATCCCGCCGCACACAAGAAACCCTTCGACAAGCTCAGGGTGTGCGGATTGGAATAATTACTTTATGGATAAATAGTCCCACTTTTTAGATTAAGAGTACGCACCATGACAATAAAAAAATTATATATCCTAATGTTGGCCGCAACCACGCTCGCGCACGCCGAAGACATAGTTACCGCGCCAAAAATTGAGCAGACAAAAATTGAGCAGGGCCAAAAACCGGCCGACATTCCCCATGTTGACCTCGCTGACGCTGCAATCTCTAAGTACCTTGAAAAACCACGCTTTACCAAAACGGGACTCGCAGACTTTTTCAAGCTCCAGTTCAATACCACCCTCTACGCCCAGTTTCTACCCCGCAGCTTTGTCCACCTCGTCGACTTTCTCGACTACGCGACCCTCACCAAAAAACCGGCCTCATTTGTCATAAAAGTTTTTAATATCTTCGACCAACGCATCAAAGAATCAGCATGGGTTAACAGCTACGCGCTCATCGCCCTCATGGACGAATTTTTGGTACGTCTCCCCGACTTCTGTATGGTAACAGAACCGGAAGATCGCACGGCACAGATCAAGAGCGAGCTCAGGAAGATCTATGAAAAGCATAAAAAAACGCTCAGAAAAAATAGTGATGCTTTTTTAGACCAGGCGGCACGGGCCATCGATGCGGCTCTCGAGCCCGCACAAGACGCTTTTGATGCTCTTGAGCTACAGCTACGTGTAACCAAATTTCTTGAAGGCGCAATCAGCAAGCTTATCTGGAACCCACACGATCAGATTGAGATCTGGAAGAACAGCTGCGCCATTGCAACCAAGTTGCAAGAGCTCCACCATGCGGGAATCATACCCAGCACCGATGACCTCAACATCCTAACCTGGGCGCTCATCTATCGCCTCGGCTACTTTATCGATTGCGCTGGTTCACAGCTAAATACCGACTTCTTCAAGCAGATGATCGACGACATAACACATGACAAAAACTCGGCGTTCATGCTCGATGAGCAGGAACACTTCTTACTCAGAAAGAAGCAGTGTTTGGAAGAGCTTGCTACACGGGGGCAGGCTAAATCGGCTGCTGCTGGCACCGGACTCTATCTTGATGGGGTTTTGTAGTACCAAATACTGAAAATTCTTTAACATAGCTTATGCCAAAAAATATCCCTACTCCGCACACCCTGAGCCTGTCCCTTCGATACGCTTCTTGTTGGAAGCTACTCAGGATAAACTTCGGGTCTAAATGTGCGGCAAAGCTGTGTAATTTTTGTATGGTCCGCACCCGGGAAACCCGGAGTTTATCCTGAGCCAGTCGAAGGGACAAGCTCAGGGTGTGCGGATTTTAGGATGTAAACTTACTTTCGAAGATTTGTATTGTTTCTGGGAAATTAATGGTTGAGTTGCGCACAAACTAGTGTGGGCCGGCGTAAACCGACCCACAACACCGCGCGAATTTCACGTAAAAATTACTATGCAGCAGGTGCAGCTGGTTGATCAGGGGTTGTTGGTTTTGGCAACTCGATACCAACGGCGCCCAACCCGATAGCGATAGCTCTTACGATAGTCAGTTTCCCGTCCTCTGCCGCAACATTCTGTGTTACGACTGCTTGTGGATATTTTTCAACGATCGTTTGCAGCAGATCAGCATGTTCATCGTACGCCCTGTTAACCTTTTCGCGTATCGATTGAAACTCACTTGTGCTTGCTTCAAAAGCCCCGCCCAAGATCTTCTGGAATTCAGCCAAGTCTGGATCAACCGCTTCTGGCGCTTTAGGAGCTTCAGACGCGGCTGCTGCTTGCGCCGATTCAGGTGCAGCAGGTGCCGCTGATTGGTCAGGCGCAACTGGTTGCTCAGCTACAACTGGCTGCTCAGGGATTGGTAATTTTGATAGCTCAAGACCAACGGCGCCCAAATTAATGGCTATAACCTTTACGGTAACCGGTGACTCCGCTGTCCCAACATTCTGTTCTACAACTGCCTGTGGATACTTTTCAGCTATTTTTATGATCAGATCAGCGTATTCAGCGTATGCCTTGTTAACCTTGTCGTGGATCGATTGAAATTCACTCGTGCATGTTTCAAAAACACCGCCCAAGATCTTTTGGAATTCAGCCAAATCTGGATCAATCACCTCAGGTGCCTTCGTCGTTTCAGACTCGGTTGCTGCTTGCACTGCATCATCAGCATGCGTAACAAAACTGCAAAGTAAACATAGTGGTAGCGCAAGAAGAAGTAGTTTCTTCATAATAAAGCTCCTCTGTATATAAAAAAATTAAGATATAAAATCGGTCATATGCTATCACGACAGGACACAAACAGCAAGGGGGCTGTCGCTCGAGACAGCGCTCAGATCCTTGACCCCCGCCCCCGCAAAATGATAAGACCGGAATGTAACGGCCCACTATGCTCTTGTTAGGATTTTTTCATGCAGATACCAACCCCCATACTCCCCCTCATGCTCACCGCCACCCTGCTGCTTCTGGCCGCGCCGGCACGGCCAATGCAGGACGATGACCTGATAAAATTGACCAGGGCCCTCGAGATGCTGGGCCCCGTCACCCCTGAGTGGATCATGGCCACCCACCCCGGCATCCTGACGGTCTTGGATGCTGGCAAGCGGATATATCGTCTAGAGGTGTTGGGCCAAACCGGCGCAGAATGCTCACTGCACAGCATGCGCAACTGCTTCTATCTCCTCAAACTTTTCACCAGCCCCCGCGCGGACTTTGATGCGATCTACAACCAGATGCGTAGTGAAGAGAGCTACAAAAAATTTATGGAGGGGCTCGCGTGCCCGCTAGGACCAGATCGCATAAACCCAAATATGGTCAAAGAAAAGATTGCGCTAGGCGCGTTGCCTGTGGGGAGTCAGGACATGGAAAAGCGGATAAGTTGGCTGGAATACTACAATGGGAAGATACTTCTACATCTCTTTGGGACAAGAGAGCTCTCTTCAGAAGGACAGTACAAAGAAGCTCAGGAGCTAAAAGCTGTTCTCGCTGATCTCGAGCCAAATCTTCATGATCCCGAGCTAATAGCTGAAGCAGTTGTTACTGATCAAAGTGCAATAGGTTATAATGCAATAAGCTTATTATACGAGCTGGCAAAAACCAGTAACTGTTCCTTCTGCATGTCGGTAGCCGTTGCAACCGTCTACCGACATGCAACGGCTCTGTTCGTCACCAAGCAGGATGGGGTCATCTCATTTATCTACGCAAACACCATTGGCGACAGATTTATAGACAATGCCATGGCAGCCATTAATATTGTTGTTAACTTTGCGCACGACCCAACACGGCTAGAAAATGCGGTCATACGCTGGATTTACAAATACACGCATCTCCAAAAAAATTCCACTAACACATTAAGTAATATGCAGGATAACTTTACTCTTATCGTTCAGCATTTCGGTACGAAAGCGCTTAAAAACAACACTCTCTTTAAAACCATCTACTATCCGGCATTTAAGAAGTTATTTGAAGATGCAAAAGAAAAGAAAGTCGGTAAAACTGAAGATGCAGAAGAAAAAAAATTTCTAGTTTCTCAAGTAGAAAAGCTCCTCCAAGACCTCGATCCCTCGAAAGGATAACCCCCATGACCCCAGCCACAAAAAACTTCCCCCTCATGCTCACCATCGCCCTGCTACTTCTGGCAATACCGACACAGGCCGCGCTTGAGCTCAAAAAGAAAACCGACCAACCCATTCTCCCTCCTCTGCACATGGCCGCGCAGCAAAATAAAATTAGCAATGTCATAACACTTATCAAAAAAGGTGCTGACATCAACGAACAGAACGAACAGGATGGGGACACGCCGCTTCACATCGCGCTCAAGAAAAAACATTTTGAACTCGCAAAATTCCTCTCATACAACGGAGCTGATCCAAACCTGCCAAACAACGCTGGTGACACTCCCCTGCACCTGGCGATAGATAAAGAAGATAGCGACCTTGTCGCTTTTCTCCTTGAGAATGGCGGCGATGTAACCGTGCGGGACGGGAAGGGCAATTCTGCACTCAAACGGGCGCTCCTGCGCCTGAATGTCAACACCGTCGCTATCGTTAATCTACTCATTGTTAATGGCGCAGATGCAACGGAAATCGACAGCGTCATTCAAGATGAGAAGAAACAGAAGGGGCTCAAAAATAACATCGCAGAGTGGGAACTCGACAGAAAAAATAAGCTCCAGGCCGCCGAGCAGCAGATAACTCTATTCTCTCAAAACTATTCACCATTTAGCCCAAGCGAATCTTTTTATCGCCTTGCGCAAACGCTCAGGATAATGGGCCTGACGCCCGCCGACGACATCGTCAAGCTTGACGGCACAAAAAACGAAGTTTTTGACAAGAACATTCATCTCGCATTTATAGCGGATTCAGGCCCCTTTTCGCCGCGATCAGCGATAGATTGTAGGCTGGGTAAAATCAGTACTTCCGAAGATCAAGAGACTTCTGATGCAGAGATCCTAGAGACATTAAAAGCTTACGCAAAACTGCTCCCCTACCACTACAAAATACATCTCATGCCGCGCGCGCAGGATGAGAACCCGGACACAAACTCCATGGTCAAGTACTTCGTCGACCAGGCAGAGGCGCTCAGCCTCATAACACAGGTCGTACGCCTTTTCCTGTATGACAAAATATTTCGCAGAAACGTCGAAGCTTTCAAAGTTATGCGCATGCCGGTAATAGCGCGAAATACGAAGAACGCGACCATCCCGTTCATCGTCATCTACCCACGCATGCGGCCTGGATGCGCCCAGACGGTTGCGCGACTGCTTGACGAAAAGCTGGTATTCACCCCACCAGATGACAGCTTTCCCTTCATTCACACTCCCCGCTTTAACCTGAAATTTAACCCTAAAAAACCTGACTCTGGCATCTTTTATGCCATGGGTGATGGCGACTACAAGGGCATCCCAAAAACAGACAAGCTGCTCTACGACAAAAATGTCGTTCTGTTCAACGACACAATTGCAAAGATGGCCGGTTATCATGCATCGTTCAAGCTCACACCGAAAAAGAAGCGGGGGAGAAAAACAGCTTTTGATCGCAAGCGGATCAAGAAGATGAAAAAGTAGAAGATTAACCCCCGGGAGACAACTATGACCACAAAAAACTTCCCCCACCCTCTCATGCTCACCGCCGCCCTGCTGTTTCTGGCCGCGCCTGTCCGGCCGGTGCAGGACGATGACCTGACAAAGCTGACCAGGGCCCTCGAGATGCTGGGCCCCGTCACCCCTGAGTGGATCATGCAGACCCAGCCCGGCATCCTGACGGTGCTCGACAAAGACAAGCGGCTCTACCAGCTCAAGGTTCTCGGTCAGCAAGGCTGCGAGTGTTCCCTCCACGGCACACGCAACTGTTTCTATCTTCTCAAGCTTTTTACCGGCACACGCGCCGAGTTTAAAACAACTTATGATCAGATGGTTGATGAGAAAAGTTATGAAACATTCACTGAAAATTTTGGCAAGAAGGCCGGATCTTGTGGATTATTTAAAATGACGACTGCTGTTGTGACCCAAAAAGTAGAAGAGGGCGCACTGCCTGAGGGAAGCCAAGATATAATAAAAAAAATAACAGAGCTTGAATACTACGGAGGAAAGGTGACAAAAAGTCTCAGTTCGGAAGGTAAGCAAAGTGAACACAGCTCGTCACGCGCCCAGTACAACTTCATGGTGAAGATAAAAAAGCTTATACCCAACATGGAACTCGGCTTTGATGACCCGCTCGCCATCGCTGGTACAACTGCCATATGCTCAAAAACTCCGTCAACAAAACTATTCTATGATTTGGCAGAGAACCAAAATTACAGCTTTTGTATCGCTCTAGGCGTCGCCACTATCTGCGGACACGCAACCACCCTGCTCGTCACCAAACAGAATGGTGTCATCTCATTTATTTTTGCCGATTCGGCTAATGTGGCTACCTACTCTCTGCCTGCAATCAACGTAGCCATTGACTTTGCGAATGATCCTGTACGACTTGAAAACGCATTAATACGAGCGGAGTTCTATGAACAGCAACGCAGTTTTCCAATGCGATGGAACAATCTTGATCACAAACATCTCAAACAAAACAACCTTTTTAAAAGCATCTACTATCCAGCCTTTAAAGAACGGTATGAGGCTTTGAAACTAACCTACGAAAGTGACATTAAACTTGCTGAAGAAAGTACTTATGCCGACAAAGACGAGTTCATTGAACATAGTCTTACTCGCATACGTAAGATCGAAAAACTCCTCGAAGACCTCGATCCCTCGAAAGGATAACCAGCAAAAAACTCGACCCGCAAATGCTTAACTATTTTTTCACAACGAAAGATTATGTACCATGCAATATGCACAAAAAACGCTCCCCGTACTTGTTATGATAGGCTTTTTCACAGCGTTCAACATTCATACGATGGAGGAAAAAAAAGCAGCAATCAGACCGCAAGAACCTATTTATAAGGCACAATCCGCATCTACTAACAAAATTGTTTTTAAAAAATCATCTCTGGAAGGTAATGGGAACGCAATTGTTACGCCTGAGTGGATCATGCAGACCCACCCCGGCATCCTGACGGTGCTCGACAAAGACAAGCGGCTCTACCAGCTCAAAGTTCTCGGTCAGCAAGGCTGCGAGTGTTCCCTCCACGGCACACGCAACAGTTTCTTCCTGCTCAAGCTCTTTACCGGTACACGAGCGGGTTTCAAAGAAACTTACGATCAGATGGTTGATGAGAAAAGTTATGAAACATTCACTGAAAATTTTGGCAAGGAGGCCGGATCTTGTGGATTATTTAAAATGACGACTGCTGTTGTGACCCAAAAAGTAGAAGAGGGCGCACTGCCTGAGGGAAGCCAAGATATAATAAAAAAAATAACAGAGCTTGAATACTACGGAGGAAAGGTGACAAAAAGTCTCAGTTCGGAAGGTAAGCAAAGTGAACACAGCTCGTCACGCGCCCAGTACAACTTCATGGTGAAGATAAAAAAGCTTATACCCAACATGGAACTCGGCTTTGATGACCCGCTCGCCATCGCTGGTACAACTGCCATATGCTCAAAAACTCCGTCAACAAAACTATTCTATGATTTGGCAGAGAACCAAAATTACAGCTTTTGTATCGCTCTAGGCGTCGCCACTATCTGCGGACACGCAACCACCCTGCTCGTCACCAAACAGAATGGTGTCATCTCATTTATTTTTGCCGATTCGGCTAATGTGGCTACCTACTCTCTGCCTGCAATCAACGTAGCCATTGACTTTGCGAATGATCCTGTACGACTTGAAAACGCATTAATACGAGCGGAGTTCTATGAACAGCAACGCAGTTTTCCAATGCGATGGAACAATCTTGATCACAAACATCTCAAACAAAACAACCTTTTTAAAAGCATCTACTATCCAGCCTTTAAAGAACGGTATGAGGCTTTGAAACTAACCTACGAAAGTGACATTAAACTTGCTGAAGAAAGTACTTATGCCGACAAAGACGAGTTCATTGAACATAGTCTTACTCGCATACGTAAGATCGAAAAGCTCCTCGAAGACCTCGATCCCTCGAAAGGATAACCACCCATGACCCCAACCACAAAAACCCACCCTCTCATACTCACCACCGCCCTGCTGCTTCTGGCCATGCCTGTCCGGCCGGTGCAGGACGATGACCTGACAAAGCTGACCAGGGCCCTCGAGATGCTGGCGAGAACAGAAGTCAGTGGTGAGACAAAGGAAGAGAAAAGTCTTGGCTCTGACGCCGTCACCCCCGAGTGGATCATGGCCACCCACCCCGGCATCCTGACGGTCTTGGATGCGGAGAAGCGGCTCTATCAGATAAAGGTGTTGGGGCAGACCGGCCAGGAATGCTCACTGCACAGCATGCGCAACTGTTTCTATCTCCTTAAACTTTTCACCAGCCCCCGCGCCGACTTTGATGCCATCTACAACCAGATGCGCAACGAAGAGAGCTACAAAAAATTTATGTGGAAGGAGCTTTATGGTCTCGATCCCGATGTAATTCAGGAAAAAGTGGCGCTGGGCGCGCTGCCTGCGGGGAGTCAGGATATGAGGGAGCGGATAAGTGGACTGGACTATTACAATGAACGAGTGGTAAAAAAATTATCCGGTGAGGCAGAGAATCCCAGTTCAAAAGCTCAGTACGACTTCGCGCAAAAAGTAAAAAAATTTATACACAACATAGAACCGGGCCTGAACGATCCCCTCGCCATCGCGGGTACAGTTGCTGTTGGAAATAAACTTAGTGGGATAGGAATATTGTTAGACCCATTCAGTGCACTTGCGGAAAAACAAAATGATAGTCTCGCCGTCCAACTAACCATCCCAACGGTCTATAGCCATTGCAACACGCTACTTGTGACTAAACAGGATGGGATTCTCTCATTTATTTTTGCCGATTCTCTGGGTAGCGGGTGGATTACCGAAGCTATGCCTGCAATCAACATTGTCGTCGATTTTGCAAACAGTCCGGAACGGCTCGAAAACGCCTTTATACGCGCGGTTTACTTCAGGAACTTGAAGGCGGATGGAAGTATAAAGACGTTCAGCATCTTTCTGGGCGACTTTGAGATGAGTCTAGAACGGCTAATGGGATCCATAGCAATTACGAGACTCAAACAGAACACTCTCTTTAAAACCATCTACTACAAGGCCTTTAAAAAATTATGGGAAGAGGCAAAGACAAAGAAAGGGAAAATTGATGACGACGACCGTGAATTAGTAACAAAAATCGAAAAACTCCTCCAAGATCTCGATCCCTCGAAAGGATAACCAGCATGACCCCAACCACAAAAAACTTCCCCCACGCCCTCATGCTCACCACCGCCCTGCTGCTTCTGGCCGCGCCTGTCCGGCCGGTGCATGCGGCGCAGGACGATGAGTGGACAAAGGTGCTTAAGACTCTCGAGACGCTGCTTGCGAGAACAGAAGTCAGGAACGAAAAACAGCCCGTCCCAGAAGAAATTAAAAAGGAAGAAAAGCCTGAGCAAAAAGTTGACGAAATTGAAGAAAAGAAAGTAGAAGAAACTGAAAAGAAGTCCGAACAAAAAGAGAGCTGGAAGGATTATTTTAAGGGTTATTGGCCCTTCGGCAAAAAAACTGACGTAGAAATTGAGAAGAAAAAACTGAAGATTGACGCTGTCACCCCCGAGTGGATCATGGCCACCCACCCCGGCATCCTGACGGTCTTGGATGCGGAGAAGCGGCTCTATCAGATAAAGGTGTTGGGGCAGGCACCCGACGAATGCTCCTTCCACGCGGTCAGAAACAGCTTCTATCTGCTTAAACTCTTCACCGGCACGCGCGCTGAGTTCAAAACAACTTATGATCAGATGGTTGATGAAAAGAGTAATGATAGATTTGTTGAAATATACGGGTGCTTTAAGACTGCAGGGGCGTTCTGGCTCTCACCCGAAAATAGAAATGATCTCAATAAAGCTATTCAACGAGGGGCGCTGCCCCAGGGCAGTACTGAGTTCTGGGATATGATAGCAGATTTTAAGTACTATAACTATGCGAGACGCACTGGCAAGAAGCCTGCTCAACCAGACATGCAATACCAAAACTCTCAGCTCTTCGGTCAAATTCTTCACAATATCGAACCACAAA
>CAZWYO010000002.1:0-76787 GCA_964638315.1 uncultured Candidatus Babeliaceae bacterium
ACCGGGGTAATTGAGAAATCGCCCATTTTTGCGATAGGGAAATTGTCTGCGTTTCTCGGCCATTAAAGACTCCTGCATCACCTTAAAAAGTCAATCTATAAGAGAAACCCCCATCTGGACCAAGAAAGTCCGAGACAGGGGAAATGGAGGTCGTAGTTAAGCTTCAGCTACGTTATTAATGATACCCTCTTCTTAAAAAAATGCAAAATTTTTTTGTGGGAGGATGTGATTCAAAGTATTACTTGGATTATGGGCGTCGGTACAAAATTATCAAAGTCCGCTCACCCTGAGCTTGTCGAAGGGTCTGAACATATTAACGCTAAGCAAATTTTCCACTTTTTGGCCAAACCTTTAAACCCTTCGACAAGCTCAGGGTGAGCGGATTATATTATGGCTACATCAGCATCTATAATCCAGGATTACTTTTTTGTTCACACCCGCGTAAATTCAGCTGTGGAGAACTTACTAACTCTGTGGTACACTAAAATAGTTGTTTACAATCCCCTTTTATGGTATTTGAACATGATCAAGATGAAAAAAATCGGATGGATATCGTGGGCCTTCGCGCTCGGTTTCTTCATCCTTGACCTTATCTGCGGATCAGTAATAATCGGCTCCCAGACTGGTCACCTACTCAATTTTTCGCTCCGGCACGCCATCACCCCCCTGCTTGGCATCTGGGGCGGGGCCTGTTCCGTCTGCATCCTATTCCTGGGCAAGGGCCTGATCCACGCATGCGCAGCGCTTGGGAGCAGGCTCCTGCTCACCTGGCACCTGCCAACCCTAACTGGAGCGCTCTATTTCAGTCTGCTTAAAAAAGATACATTTTACACACGGCTCATCGCCGCGCTACCCGCGCTTATCTGCATGATTCTCTTCTGGCTCCATCCTGTCGGACAGCTGGCCGCCCTGTACCCCCTCTACTGGATTATTCCTGCGCTGGTCGCGCTAACCGGTCAAAAAAATTTCTTCTTGCAGGCCCTCGGTTCAACCTTCACGGCCCATGCGGTTGGCTCGGTCCTCTGGCTCTACGGAGGGCTTTTAACCGCTCCCGCAGCATGGACGGCGTTGATCCCCATAATCGCCTTTGAAAGATTCGGCTTTGCATGCCTCATGGCAGCCATTTTTTATGCTGTTCAGGGTACCACATCAGGCATCAGGTCATGGTATGGCAGAACTGATAAATCATCGTTAAAATCGTATGTTCCCCTTTTTTGTAAACGTCGGAATCCATGAAGAAAGTAACTTATGCACTTATCGTCGGTCTGGTGCTACTCATTCCTGCTACGGTCCTATTTTTTAGGCCGCTAAACAACCTGTTCAAACAGCCGTCTGCCAAGACCCAGCGCCCCCTTATCGTCCATTCGATCAAGCATCTCGGTCTTATAATGGATGGGAACCGGCGATGGGCGAAGAAAAATGGGTTATCACCGCTTGAGGGTCACACGGCAGGGTGCAAGCCAGTAAAGATGGCCGTCAGATTCTGCGTCGATCAGAAGATCCCAAACCTAACGCTCTACGCCCTTTCACTCGAAAATTTTAAACGATCAGCGCAAGAGCTTGATCACATCTTCTCGCTTGTCGAGCCCGGCCTGAGCGGTGACGAGTTTGACGAAATCATCTCGCACGGGGTACGCATCCGTTTTGTGGGCGACCGCTCATGGATCCCCGAGCGGCTCAATGCAACGGTCAAAAACCTGGAAGAAAAAACAGCTAACGGCACCGCACTCAATCTCAATATTCTCTTCTGCTACGGGGGCAGACAAGAGATTATAGCCGCTGTTAAAGAGGTTGCGCGTGACGTTGAGCAAAAAAAATATGCTATTGATGGGATTACCGAAGAGAAGATACGTCAGCACCTCTGGTGCAGCCATTCGCCCGATCCAGACCTGGTGATACGCACAGGCAACGACCAGCGCATAAGCAACTTCTTGCCATGGCAGTCGGCGTACAGCGAATTCTTGTTCTTGGAAAAATTTTGGCCAGAGATCACCTATGACGATCTTGCAAACGCGGTCAGAGATTTTACTCTACGCCAGCGCCGTTTTGGGAAGTAACGAACGAATTGCAGACCTTACTACTCTTCCCGGAACTTACACCAGAAACTGATTCTTGAAACTGTTCAGCAATAGTCTTAAATTTTTTTTCAGTAATCAGTGACGCGTTATCCGCAAAGAATATGGTCCACAACATAAGATACAAAAGGGGATGTTCAGTCGGAAAAACACCGGGACGGTGCAATGAACCAAGCGGTCGCCGTTCTCTAAAAATGGAGAATGGCGAAAATATCTCTTCGGCCTCAACACCACTCGGACGCGTCAGTGGCTCTGTAACAGGCCGCTGCTGGTATGGGGGCTTGGGCATCTGCTTTTTTTGTCCCACAAATGTGCACCCTTACGTTTCTTGTTCTGCCAATGATTGCGCACATAGGTCTTTTTAGTGGCATGCTGCATGGCTGCAATGTGCGGGACGACCATCACAAACATCCACACCAAAAACATCTCTATTTTATTCATACGCATCCTAGTAATATTATCAATTATTAATTCATTTAATAGTTTACCATAAAAAACAGGTATTGTTAATAGTAAAATAAAAATTTTACTTGCTAAGTAAAAAGTTCACACAACTACTGCATACCTGACACCCGCGCCTGCTGTTTTGATAACAAAAACGCAAAAATTCTATATGCTTATGATGCATGAGGTTTGTCATAGGAGAATATATTTATGAAAATCACCGTTCTAGGCGACGGAGCCTGGGGAACAGCATGCGCAATGCTTTTCGCGCACAACGGACACGCAGTCGACCTCTGGTGTTTTAACGCTGCTGTCGCAAAAGAGATCAATACCAAACGGACCAATAGTACTTTCCTGCCTGGTTTTACCATCCCCCCCACCATCAAACCGACAACCGATCTAAAAGTAGCTCTCGCAAACGAGATCATCTGCGAGGCTATTCCGGTCCCGTACCTACGGACAGTGCTCGAAAAAACAGCAGTACCAAACGCGGGAAAGAAGCTCTGGGTCGTCCTCAGCAAAGGAATAGAAGCAAAAACACATAAGCTTCCCGCCGGCATCCTCACCGATATCTACGGTGCACTGCCCCATATTGCGATACTCTCCGGCCCCAGCTTTGCATGCGATGTTGCAAACAAGCAACCGACAATTGTGGCGCTTGCAGCACCAACAGCAGCGGATATGCGTACAGTGCGAGAAATGTGCGAAAACAAATTTTTCACCTGCTCTGCAAATACCGACCTGATCGGCACGCAACTACTTGGCGCACTCAAAAATGTCGCAGCCCTAGGAACCGGCTTAATCGATGGAGCCGGCTTTGGCAACAACACCCGCGTGCTCTTTGTGCTCCGCTGTTTCGAAGAGATGGCAGAGTTGCTCGTCACCATGGGTGGTCAGCGGGATACGCTCTACGGCGCGGCTGGCATTGGCGATCTGATGCTCACCTGCTTTGGTGCGCAGAGCCGAAACTACCAGTGTGGCGTCATGATCGGCAGAGAAAAACCTTCTCAACCACAAAATGGCAAAAAAAATCTCACCGCCGAAGGCATTAACACCATCACCAGCGTCTGCGATATTGCTGATGAGCAGGACGTTGAGATGCCCGTTATCTGCGCGTTGGCGGATATTGTTGCGGGTAAAAAGACGGTAAAATATTTGATTGAGCAGCTAATCGTGGGGTAACCTACCCCACCTGCACCTGCAGCACCACCTGATTGGCGGCATCAATAATCGACCCAGCGAGCGGCCGCTGAGCAACAACGGTGCGTCCTGCAAGCTCGGGCGGCGCATCGAGTACCACCACCTTAATGCCCTGCTGCGCGCACGCGTGCATAACATCTTCCACTGGCAATCCGTTCACGTCGGGCACAACACGAACTGTTGTTTCTGTCCCGCTCGAAACATAGAGCAGTACCGGCTCACCCTCAAAGAGTGTCCCGGGCAGCGGCATCTGCGCAACAACCGCTCCTGCAGGAGCCATATCGGAAATAGTAAAAGTCTTCAGACGCATCCTTTTCTGCTCCGCGCGCACTGTCGCTTCAGCAAGTGGTAGTCCCACAAAATCTGGCACGGTCGCTTTCTGTTGGCTCTTTGAAACAGTCAGATAGATGCACTGCTGCGGCTTCACCCGTTGACCCGGCCGTGGCATCTGCGCTATAACTGTTCCCGGCACCATGGTGTCATCTTCCCGCTCTGTCAAAATGCGCGCCACCAGCTGTGCCGTCGGCTTTGAAAAGACAAGAACGGCCTCAGAAACAGACAGACCGACAACTGAAGGCACCAAAAAGGTCTCACGCCGAATAAAAAGAGCGGTTCCATAAAAACCGACTACAAAAAAGAGAAAGGGAAGTAATGCTTTGAGCCAAATTTTCATAGCTATAGTCTTTTATGAATCTTTTATGAATCTTTTAGTTTAACGTCTGGTACGGGGCACTCATTAAGCCGGATTCTGTCTACGCCTTACGGCGCATGGCAACCATGTGTCTATGCGACCTACCCGCGCGCTTTTACCGGTGTCCGTGCGGACAACGGCGGAACGAACAACCGTACGCGCTTCTTGGTCTTGCTCCGGGCAGGGTTTTCCCGCCGCCCCATTACTGGGGACAGCCGTGCGCTCTTACCACACGTTTTCACCCTTACCAACAACAAAAATGTCGTTGGCGGTTTAGTTTCTGTGGAACTTTCCGTAGGCTTACACCTCCCTGGATATCCCCCAGGTGCCCTATTCGTTTGGAGTCCGGACTTTCCTCACGATGGGTCACCCCACCATGCGATCGCCTTTCATACCCCGCACCACAACCATACCATCACTGGTACAATTATTATATTAGCAATAATGAACCGAACTGTCCAGGAAAAGTCGCCTCCAAGCACCAGAAGCCCTACTATGAGAATGCCGGCAACAAGGCTCTGGGTAAGCCGGTCACGGGTAAAAACATTCTGCAAAAAATTCCAAGCAAGCAGGCAGGCGAGCATGCCGGCAACGGTATAGGGGAGGGCCATACCGTGGGCCAGAGCGCTCGCTGCGCCAAACAGAAGCAGGTAGGCTCGTCGTGGAATAGAAGGTGCATCGCACGCAAGGGAGACACAGAAGGCGAGCAGCACAAGATGGGGGTTCCAGGTCCCCACAAAACAGAGTTCGCAGAAAAAGAGGACCGGTATCACAAGATAAAAAAGTAGGCCGCCCATAAAATCCCTCGTATATCTGCTATACTGAAACAAATAGATTATTTGTTAGTATACCAATCTCTGAGAATTTAACCTATGAACGATAAATTACCAAGAACCGCACACCCTGAGTGCCCTTCTTCGCCAAGGTTTCGAAGGGTGTATCGGCCTGTCCTACCCTTCGACTTCGCTCAGGATAAACTCCGCTCCGAAGGAGCGGAGTGGGAAGGGATATGTGCGGTGGTACACAAGTGGTTATCGAAGTTCCCGCTCATGTCTCTCGATACATTTTTCCTACGGGACGAGTCCCTACGGAAAAACACTCGAGATGAGCGGGTGGGGCGAGCTGTTCTTGAAAATCCAGAGTACCAAAAATATCTGGGATTTCAGAAGTCCGCACACCCTGAGCCTGTCGAAGGGTCCCTCGGGTGCGGACAATTCTCAGGACTTATCAAGTCTATCCGCACATTTAAACCCTTCGACAAGCTCAGGGTGTGCGGATGGTGATACGTCGTTTAGCAACCCATATTTTCATAGTTTTCTGTGTCCTTTTCGGCCTCATATGCGGTATTGGCGCATTCTTGGCCACCCACCGCTGGGTCGACCTCTCTGCGCTCGAGCGTGCGCCGATGGGCCGTCCGACCATTCTGCTCGATGACATAGGCACCGAATGGGCACGTTTCCAGCTCGACAAACGGGACCCTATCCCCCTCGCCATCGTCCCCCAGCACCTGATTCAGGCGTTTATCGCAACCGAAGATCATGCTTTTTTCGATCATTATGGCATTTCGATTCGGGGGATAATTCGTTCGATAGCGGTGAACATCTTGCGAGGCAGAAAGGTACAGGGCGCCAGCACCATCACCCAACAGCTGGTTCGGCTCCTCTTTCTCAACTACGAACGTACCTTCACCAGAAAGACAAAAGAACAGTTTTTGTCGATTGTCGTTGAGTATCAGTTCACCAAAGAACAGATTCTAGAAGCCTATCTTAACAACATATATTTTGGCTCAGACATCTATGGCATCCAGGCCGCTGCGCAGCGGTTTTGGGGGATCCCCGCAACGGAACTAAAGCCCCACCAGAGCGCGGTCCTCGCCGCCATCGTCCGCTCGCCAAACCACTACTGCCCCCTTTTTAACGAGAAAGCAGCGCTCGAGCGGCGCAACTTGGTGCTTAAACTCATGTACCAGCGAGGTTATCTAACAAAAGAGGCTCTTGAGCATGAACTGGCCTGCCCCATCGCACTGGTCAAAAATCGGCAGGGGGCTATCGCACCCCATCTGCGTGAGTCGATCCGACAGACACTTGAAGAAAAATTTGGCCACCAGAGACTCTACACCGGCGGGCTTATCGTACAGACCACGCTCAACCGCACCGCGCAGCTGCATGCCGAAAAAGTCTTTGCCACGCATCTGACTAACCTCTCAAAAATAGATGCTGAGCTCGATGGTGCCCTCGTCTGCATAGACAACCAGACGGCCGGCATAAAGGCCCTTGTCGGGAGTCGAGACTTCGCGACCTCGCAGTACAACCATGCGCTCCAGGCACGTCGGCAGATGGGGTCAACATTCAAGCCGATCGTCTACACAGCCGCTATCGAAAATGGCCGCAAGCTCAGCGACACGCTTATCGATGAGCCGTTACAGTCGGTCGAAAACTGGCAACCACACAACGTACAAGAAAAATTTGAAGGGACGATTACGCTCGCGCATGCGCTCATGGTCTCGAATAACATCATACCGATCAAACTCTTCCTCGAAATCGGCGCCGACAAAATTATCGACTGCGCCAAGCGCTTTCATCTGACTGGGGCGCTGCCCCCATACCCATCCCTCGCGCTCGGCTGCACAGAATCGACACCGCTCCAGGTGGCAGCGCTCTTCAACACCTTCGCAAACAGGGGCATCTACCAAGAACCGTACATGATTGAGTGGGTAAAAGATGATCACGAGAGAAAGGTCCTCAAGCACTATCCAAGGCCGGAACGAGCGGTCTCCTGGCAGGTCAGCAGCCAAATATTACAGGGCTTGCGTCTGGTCGCTAGCCACGCGCACCATCGCCTGGGAGCATCATGGGTTGAAGGGGATTCGGCGGGCAAGACGGGGACCACCAACGAGCACCGCACCTGCTGGTTTGCCGGGGCAACGCCGACACACACGACGGTCGTCTATCTGGGGCGCGATGACAATAAATCACTCAAAAACAGGATCTTTTCGACCTGGCACGCCTGCCCGCTCTGGGTCGATTTTAATAGGGCTATTGAAGATCCAAAGAGCACCTTCTTTTTTGAGCCGCACATGCAAAAGATGCTGATCAACGAAAGAACGGGACTGCCGGGGGCAATCGACTCACCGGAGACCATCGCCATCCTGGTGCCGTAGGCACGTTAGTGCCGTAGGCACCATAAAAAAACCCCGCCTGAGGTTTTCAAGCGGGGGGCAATGGAATGGGTTTAGCCTATGGCTGCCACTTTTTCCCAGGCTCAAATTTATAAAGGTTGTTAATGTGGTCTAAGTGCCACGTGATCTCTTCTTTCACGTTGCCACCACCTACTCTGCCAACACCTATTTCGTCATAGCCCGCGTCCTCGCACTTTTTAACCACGGCTTCCATACCCTCATACAGAGCCTTAAGATCGGCGCACGCCTGCAGCACCATCCCGCGATTTTTCTTAGGCTCCGCATCCATGGCCTCAGTAATAGCCGGCTTATTACCATACCCACCATAGTGGGTCAGCTCATAGAACCAGAGCCCAAATTTAGTAATCGGCTCATTCTTCTCATTCTTGGTGTACAACTGTCCGCCCTCTTCCCAATGCCCCTCCCATTTTTTGTATGTTTTCTCTTTGTCTGCACCATCCTCAAATTTGAGCGCGTCCACAAGTTCCTTGATATCCTTCGCAAGCTTTGCTGATGGTGCTGGCAAAAGATTGGTGCCACCCTATTTTCCACCAGCGCTACCGCCATCACCGATAACAGTGCTGGTACTCAGCTGCATAAGCACTAGGGTAAGTTTATCCAGGTCTTGGTCGGAGCTGGCTGTCGACGTCTGGGCGCCGTCGGGAAGCTTGCTCTCCTTCCAATTCTTGATTAGATCGCCCAAACCAAGCTGGTTTGCAAATTCTGTCGGTGTAAGATTATATTTATTATCCGCATCACCAGCAAACCGTTTAAATGCAACCTTTTTGTCATGCATGATCAGCGGAATAACAATTGTTAAACCTGCCAATTTGCCCTCTTTTTCCTCAATATCCTCTTTCGATTGCAGCAGATCTGCATACAACGAAAGCGCATAGTGTACCGGCGTCATGCCTGATACGTTTTGCCAGGTAAGGCTACTGTTGTCTGCAGCAATAATCGTTTGGACAAGGGCCGTAACCACTGTGCGAAATTTTTCTGCATCTGCACCTTTGGGCATGGAAACCTGAAAAATGAATTCGCTCAATATATCTTTGTTAAGGGCTTTGCTGGCTATAAAAGCGGCTAGATCTTGTCCATCGACATACCCTTGGTTGTATGGAAGAAACGGTTCTCGGCTCCCGCCAAAACGATCATAATAGGTTGGCTTGAAGTGGCGATTGAGCATCTTGTTGAGCACCGTGGTCCCATATTCTACGAGATCTTGGGCAACCATGGTATCATGTGTTGCTAGGCCTTTCAAAAGATAACCGAGCAATTGACTTAAACGGACATAGCTACGAGAACAATATAGCTCAGTTAGCTCTGCCGCTGTATCTTTACTCAAAACACCTAACAGCAGTTGATCTACAACCTCCCACAGTAAACTAGGAACTTCTGTTCCTGCCTTCAGTTTGGCATCAATCCAGTTTTTAAAATAAGGAAGAGTTGCTTTGCTAAAAAGGGCAGTAAAATCACCATCAGGAATATTATGCCATATAATGACGTGGTCCTTCTCATCAATCTTTTCAAGCTCTTTCATAGCCTGATTGAACTTCTCCTCTGAGTTAACATCTTTTATAGCCGTTTCAAAATTTTTGACTAGACCCTTTTCTAGCACATCGGTTGGCAGGGTTACTGTCCGCTTTGCCCCGCACGTCCCACAAATCACCAACACAGATAATAGAACATATCTTTTTCGAATAACGCTCATCATACAAAACCCCTTTTTAAAAAACCAAACACCGATAGGAATAGAATTCCGCTGTAAAAATAATACTCATACGGAGGTAAGTCTACATCGCGGGTGCAAAAGCGGCAAATTGGCCCCCTCTTATGTTTTCTCCCGAGATACTTTAAACTACCTAGCGGGGACACAAATATATTGGGTATGGAATGGGTATGACCATGATGAGATTAGCAGAATGCATGAGTGCCGTGCTGCCACGGGCACATGACTGGCAGACACGCCTTGCGCGTGAGTGGCCAAATGTCGTCGGTACGCTCTCAGAGCGGATGCGGCTTGAGCAGGTCAAGGGGACCATGCTTGTCATAGGCGTCTACGACTCGCACTGGATCTCAGAACTGTTTCTTCTCACTCCCCGCATCATCGAAGAGATCAATAAATTCTTAGGCAGCAACCAGGTTACACACCTACGTTTTGTCATCGCCAAGCGGACTAGTTCCCACAAAAAAACAGAGTTTTTTGAAAACAGTGAGCAAAAGCCGCGGGCACGCATGTCACCGCGACAAGAAAAAGTATTATCATCAATAAAAGATAGGCAGTTACACGATGCACTTGAAAAGTTTTTTTACGCGTCTGTTAGTTAGTATCGGATTTTTCGCGCTTGCCGCTATTGGCGTGATACTAGTAACTATCATAGTTGGCCGATTCACCATGCACCGCGTCGCGCAAGATGGTGATGCGCCCTGCGCCTGCTATGTTGCGGGCCGAACAGGTGGGCACCTCATACCCGCCATGACGCTTGCGCAGCAGCACCGCGCCCGATACCCCAAAGCACCCATTTTTGTCTTCACCGCTGACACGCAGCTCGACATCTTTGTGATGAAAAGATACCCCTGGATCACCCACCACGAGCCGCTACCCCTCGGTAATGTGCCACGTGGGCTGACCCTCTCCTGGTTCTCATACCTGGGCGATCTGATCAGAACAACCGTCAAAACATTTAACCTACTACGGCATCAAAATCCAGCTTTTGTGACCACCACTGGGGGCTACATAGCAGTGCCCGTCTGCCTGGTGGCGCGCGCGCTCGGCATCCCCGTATATCTCTATAATCTCGATCTAGAACTTGGAGCAGCAATAAAATTTTTAAGCAGATTCGCAACCAAGATAACCGTCTGTTTTGATGAGACAAAAAAATTCCTGCCACCATCGGCGCACGTTGAGCTGGGCAGCTATCCCATCAGATTTGGACCTCAAGATCTCATGGATAAGACTCAGGCACGTAAAACACTCGCCCGTCAAACAGTAGCTATTGATGGCCTAACCGAAAGCAGCAGCGTGCTGCTTGTCGTGGGCGGCTCACAGGGATCACGTTTTATAAACGATCTCGTGCCCGCATCCGTCGCATCTTTTGCACACGAAAAACCTATTTTTGTGCTCCACCAGACCGGTGGCGGTGAGGATGAGGTCCAGCGCGTCAAAAATCTGTATACAGAAAAAAAGATCCCCGCCCTCGTCTTCCCCTATCGGGACGACATGCCAGCGCTCTACCAGGCAGCAGACCTGGTCATCACCCGCGCAGGGGCAGGCTCACTCTTTGAGCTCATATTCTTTAAAAAACCGGCGATTATTATCCCCCTAGAGACGGTCACGACGGCACACCAGCTCGCCAATGCTGCTGCTGCTGTCCGGCTCCATCCGGAGCTTTTTACGGTGCAGTTGCAGGATAAGATTGGGGATGATTTTGGGAGGCTGCTTGAGCAGCGGCTCTGAAACCTGCGCACTCTAACAATGTGCATCTTATAGAGTAAATCCATAAACACCGCTCGCCCTGAGGAGCGCGTTAGCGCGTCTCGAAGGGTTCTTGCGCACATTAATATTTTAAAACAAGTAAACAGGACAATATGGCCATAGTGGGTACCGCTCGCAGGGACCCTTCGAGACGGCCTTCCAGGCCTCCTCAGGGCGAGCGGCGGGGACCAATCACCTATCCAGATGCCGCTTTCGCTTATATTCATGACACAACCAAGAAGGGTAACGTAATCCCGCGGATCGCGCTACCCTTCCTGTATTTTTACCGAATATCGGATTATTTAGTTTTTAGTTTTTTATTTAGCCCGTGAGAACCACCACCAGCCTACCAAGGCCGTAACGGCTGCTGCACCACCATACACAATGGTCTTACCCAAGGTGCTATCCAAAAAGGATGTTGACACGGTGTTTATAGGAGTTTGTATTGTTTTCTCGACTGGCGTATTTCCACAAAAAAGATTATATATATTGTCTCCGCGGAGCGCTCTGTCAAGTTGATCTTTGTTATCGATCTCACACTGTGGCGTCGCTCCCAAATAAAATCCCTTACCCGTATCCAATGTTCCAATCTCTACCCACGTAAAGACCATCCCATCAATGACGTGCTCAGATACATTTGCCAGTTTTTCTTGCTTCGCACGAAAGACACCATCATCATCAGAATCTTTCATCACCATCGGCACATGATACGTGCCCTCAGATATTTTTTCTAGAGCCACATAAACTTTGCCATTGTTATCTTTGGTCAATGTAACCGACGGAACCAGTCCCTTTACAGCTTTCTTATCAGTAGTAGCTGGAGTAAACGGTGTCAATCTCTGTTTCTGCTCATCGTCCTTTACAGACGTCTTCGGCTCCAACGTCTTTTGTTTTACCAAGGTCGTCGTCGGCCCACCAAACACCTGCCCCGCAACGCCAAGCACAAGAAGCATAACGAACAATTTTCCATAATTTTTAAACATATACTCTCCCTTTTCACTATCTTTTCTATTTTTTTCTCCGACAGTGCTTCTCACACCACCTATAACTCAGTTTATACTAAATTATCAGTTTGTCAAACTTTTATTTTTTAATCAAAATAGGGCTATTATTGCTTAAAATAACAGTCAGGAAAAAAGGGGGATTTAACGACAGAGCCCTGGTTTTGGAGCCAGGGCTCATCACTTAATTCGTCTTAGTGGGTTAAAACATACGCAATACACGCAACCACCGCTGCCGCACCACATGTTGGCAAAACCCAGCTTGGTATTGACGACCAGATCGAACGATCCATCGACTTGCCATCAGCAACAGCCACTAAATCGGGCTGTTCAGTGGTTACAGGCGGGGCAACTACCGCTGGGGCAGACGCGACCGTAGGTGCTTCTGCATCCTTACCAACAACTACCGCTACCTGTGGTTCAGGATTTTTTAACTCAAAATTGACCTCTGCCGTAACCCCTGTGGTGGCACCCTCCATGGCCTCGTCGCAGAACGGGCAGGAGACTGCCGCTGGCACGACCTCGCACGCCTCAACCATGTAACTCCCGGGCTCGAGGGACATGCCCTCAATACGGACCGCAGCACCCTCTATAACCACAATCACCGGGATTTCGTTCTCCAGGATATCGATGGTCGTGTTACCCCCAAGGGTGATGGTCTGGGGCTCTGTAAGATCCACACCTGCTTTAACGACCAGCTGCCCAACCGATGTATCGAAAAGAGTGCATATCGCACCGCTCATAATAAGTTTTTTTATGCTGGTCCCTGTTGCCATGCATGCCCCTTCGATGGCGAGGGTTCCCGCGATCACGCAGTTCTGCAGGGTCGCTTTTTCGTGGCACACAATATTCCCGGTGAGGTGCCCCCCATTACTCGTCAGCAAGCGGGTATCAAGATCGCCGGTAAAACTCCCATCGCAGGTAAATTCCTGAGTGGTAAATGTGCTATTGACCGACACAATGCTGCCCGCCGACAGCGCGGGGGCTATTGAAAAAAGAGATAGGCTCAAACTTAGTAACGCTCTAAAACTACGCATTATACAACACTCCGCTTTTGTAAAAAATATACTGGTGTTACCCATATCACCAGAACACACAACCAATCCTCCGAGATGGATTATCGCATAAAAACATATTTTGCGTAAGAGCAAGAAAAAATCGACACACACGCCATTTTGCGCGATACTATCCCAAAACGGCACTTATTTAGGGAGAGAATTTTATGAAAAACGTAATGTATCTATGTGCGGCCCTTGTAGCTATCTCGATCAACAGCCGCGTGCAGGGTATGGAATGTCTAAACACCGAGTGCCCTTACTGCTTAGAGAATCTGGAAAAAGAAACACAGGTAGGCATCACATGCAAACACGCATACCACGCCCTCTGTACATACAAGCATCTGCAGAGTATGAATATCATAAAAAAACTCAACGACCTGACAGATGTTCAAGAAATCTTGGGAATATGCCCTCTGTGTAGGGAAAAATACAGATTATCGGGCAACAACTGCTTAGTTTTTTACGTCGCCTGCATCAAAGAACTTAAAAAAACCGATCTTGATGACCGGGTAAAAATGATAGACCAGCTCCCTTATCCCCTCGCTAGAGACACTATTAATGAGATGACGGAAGGGGCGCGTAAAGAGCTTTTTCGTGGGTTCAACAGTGACAAGCGATACGCTCTTTTATCCCTCTTGCCCGTCAAAGACTGGAACTTTTTTATCACCTCCCTTGACGGCGTTGACCAGGCAATTTTTTACCTATTGATGCCCAGTGAACTCACCTTCATGGAAAAGAATGTAACTGACAGAATGAAGCTTTTTACAGAACTCGATCTGGAGACTCAACGCAGCATCATACAGACTTTCTGGCAAGATTTTTCTGAAGAGGAAAGCGTATCATATATCGGGGCACATTTTGAAACAGCAAAAAAACATACCGGCAATATGGCCCAAACAGTACTCGGCACCTTCAACCACTACGTACAATTTCAGTTCTCAATAGAAAGCAAGAAGACATTTCTGAATAAAGTAGGTGAATACTGGTCCAGCATAGGCGCCAAGAACCTACACCTTTTTATCCCCAACGCCAAAAACCCCACGTTGTGCAAAAACTTCACATCCACGATTATGAGCCTCTTGCCAACCTTAGATGAAAAAGTTATTTTTCTCAAAAACAGCTGGGAAACACTCGGCTCGAAAATCTGCATCCCATTTCTCAAAGATACTATCAGTAAACATGGGGAAGATATTACGCGAAACACCTGGTATATCGAAGACCTTGCGGAAGAACATGTCAAAGTGGTCAAGCGCAGTGATGAACATTTTTACGACTTCTATGACACAGTAAAAAAAATTGTAGCGGAAACGGAGTCCACACTTTTCCTCCCTCTCAGTAGCTTCATCTGGGAAACAGTGTCATTTGACGACGGCCAAAAATATTTTGCCCATCTTGACCGAGAAACGCAGAAGATGCTTATGAGCGGGAATTTCATACGCGGCACGTGTGTAGCCCTATTTAGGGAGTATCAAAAAACTCTCGATGCCTGGTGGGAAGATCAACCCCGCAGCGAAAAACTAAAGTACATCCACAGCCTACCCAAAAATACACTGCAGCTCCTGCATAAGACCATGACCACGGATGAGAAAAGAAAGATTATTCTTGCCGCCGCTCGTTCTGACATGATAAAAAAAGAATATCTGTTACTGTTACCACGACAGACATGGCCATTTTATGCAAAACAGTTCCCCGAAATAGTAGACCTGTTAGACCTGCCCGACAAAATTTTTTGCTACACCGATGCCAACAGACGAGAGAAACTGCTGGAAAACTGCTCACCCACCCATCTGCGCAGTTTTCTCAGAAAATATGAGTTGCTCCTCTCAAAAAAGGAACAAGAAATTATCTTCTGCAAGCTATGGGAAAACAAGAAAGAGAGCGCCTCTACGCTATTGTGTGGGAACATTTTCACCGTTACCAAAAGTTTCGATTTCCCCCAAAAACTCTTCGCATTTTTGGGCACCGAGCAGAAAAAAGAAGAGGAAAAAAATTTTAAGAAAACCAAAAATGTTACGAAAAAGAGTTACTCAGGCATTAAGAGGGGTGCCCCAAAGGAAAGATTCCTGGGCCCCCAAATAGTTAAAAAACCAAAGTTACCGGCGCTAGCGATGCTGCAAAAAAACTGAACCGCAAAACGCTCTCTTCTAGTTTTCATCATCCAAGTCCATCTTACTAGCTATGGCCTTTTTGATCTTCTCCCGCTCATCCAAATACCTAAACATATCTCGCTGCAGCTTTTCGTTTGGCGCAGGCAGTTGGTTAAATTCATACTGATAGATGTCAAGGGATTCAATCTGGCTCATATGCGTATTAATACCACTCCGCAAATTTTTGATTTTCACCGCATCACTCTCCAGAGCAAATATGATATCCGACAGCATGCGAGTCTTATTATAATCTAACAGCCCTATGCCAGTATTTTCCAACTGTTCCAGACGCTTGGCTAGACTCCCTATCTCCGAAAAAAATGGGGTTAGATTCAAGAACACATTCGGCTTTTTCTTGAAATTATTGATATCATTGGACTGTTTCTTAATAGCAACTAATACATCATCATAAAGATTTTGAACATCAAATGAAAACCTCACCATTTCACCCAAAATATGCTGTCTTATACTACCAACATGCGCAGCGAGGTTTACGCCCATCGTTTGTATTGTATTCCAAGCTTCCGCCAATTGTTGTAACGTATCAACATCCGAAAAAGTAGTGGTCTTTAAAAACAAGTCTACGTAAGTCTGTGCCGAATTATCTACCTGTACCACTAGTTCTCTTGACTTCGCCAAAAAATCACTAACAACTTGTGGGGATTCTTGGGAAAATGTCGACTGCCGATTGATAGTTTGCGTAACACTTTTCTCAAGCTTAGCAAGATCAAACAAAAATTTGTCCTTTACGTCAAACTTACTCATCTGATTTTGGTTAACACAACTCTTGTTCATCGCCAGAACGCCTGACCCACTAAAAAAGCCGGTTAACGCAAACACTAATAAAAATTTATAATCCATGGAAAAAACTCCTATCTACATAACACTATTATAAAATTATTATACATGATTTGTCATAATAGTCAATTCTTATTTTTCTGATTTAAAAAATTTTCAAAATAGGCTTTCCAAGCCGTCATGCAAATACTACTCGACCGGCAATTCAGGATATTTCATCGGATCTGCTGCGTAGTAGCGTGCAGCGTCCGAGCCATTAGGAAGATCAACCGCGTCGATAAGACTGACCAATTCGTCGCCAGTCTTGGCCTGAGCTACTTCCAACGCTTCTTCGATTATTTTATCGCGCAGCGCAGCATCAAACTCCACGTCTGAGAGTATTTTCTTATTAACCTGAACGGCAGAAAAAACTGTTCGATGTTGTCGCGCACGAGCTTGCCGATCTTAAAACGGCGAATCTTTGTCTCCATCTGTCGATTTAAACCTTCTGTTTTAACCGCTCACCCATTCTATCAACCAACACCTGCATGAGATGGTAGTGAACTGGAATCTGTTTATACAATAGATTGGCAAATTCTTCCCGATACGTATGTGACGTCGTGTTACGCGCATCGATCATCTCTAAAAAATTTCTAACCTCATCTTCGCCCAAAAGCCGTGCAGCCATGCATGCTCGAAAAACAGCTTTTGGTGATGCAACGACAATCCCCTCAGCTTCTTCCAGATAGGATTTTAGAACCTTCCAGAGAAGATCCAGAGAATACTCAAAACGTTGAATAAGCGAATCGCGATACTCTTCAAAACGCTCTTCTTCGTACGACTCACTCTCTTTGTGCCTCGACACCGATCGCTCCAGTGGTGCCAACGCCTTCTGCACTATCGCAATTTTTTGAATCACTTTCTCCATAATGCTATCCATCACGGATAACCTCCCGAAAGGCCCTGGGCAATTTTCGGCTTCAGCTGCCCGATATTGCCTGTATTGGTCTCCATAGCTCTCGTCCCTTAAGCAAAAAAACTCACGTCCCTTAGCATAACAATTTTTACAAATTACCGCATAAGCTCCGCACATATTAACCTTTCTATTGATAACCGTAAAGTCAGTATGATAGCTTAAGAAGCGTACAATAGCATTGTCCGCATAGGGTGGACAATACAGAGAGTTTTTTAAACAAAAGGGGAGGGTCTATGCACCTGCTAAAAACCATCGGCTTGGCTTTTTTCGTGATTACCAATAGCGCATTTTGCCGTGAAGTAGTTTTCGACAAACCAGATACTATGACGAACACAGAATTTTTCAAATTCATCTTGCATCAAACAGCGCTCGATCAAAACATTAGCGACCTCAATCTATCGCTCTATGCGAGCACCATCAAAGAATTAATCTCAAAAGATGAAAAGCTATTAAACGAAAAAATAGATGGTACCAATGCGAAAAACTACGCACTGTACAACTGTTACCCTCAGATCAGCAAAGTGCTGTACAAAAAGATGGAAGACCTCTATAAAATAGCATTAAAAAGCGAGAACCCTGCGGCGCCAGAGTTAATTAAGCAAGGGACTCAAAAACTGACCAATTTTGTTACCACACTCAAAGAATACAATGAGAAAACTGAAGACATTATAGCTGCGGGCAAGACCTTTAGTTTATCGCTAAAGTCGCCCCCATCAAAAAAAAGTGAGGAATATCCCTATTTAAACGCATATATCATATGCAGTCTAGATGAGAAGATTGGTAATAATGAGCCGACTAATAGGGGCCTGATAGACTTTGATTATAATGATATTTGCGGTAATCGTTTATACATAGACATAAAAACTATACTTATACCAAAACAGTACCAAGGAATGGGGCTGGGTCATATTCTGATGGAGACCATTATTAATTTCGCCAAGACAATGATTAAAAAAATTGGTTGCAATGATGCCCATATTTACTTGAGCGCCAGTCCAGAGAAACCAGAGCTACTCGGTCCACTCATCAATTTCTACAAAGTGCTCGGTTTTGTCCCCAATGGGATGGACAACAGAATGAGCATGTATATCGATAAGAACGGCAGAATTCTCAAGAAATATGAGTTTAAAGACGGTTGGCAAGATGATTGGAAATATGACAGGCAACGCTGCAAAGTGACTTCTAAAAAATAGTCACTTATGTCTCGCCCGCTCAGCACGCCCCGATCTCCTTAAAAAAGGATTTTTTATGCAAATCACCACCACCAATCTCTCTCACATCCTCGCCGCCACGCTGCTACTTGTTGCCATGTCGGTCAGGTCAGTGCATGACACTGACCTGACAAAACTGACTAGGGCCCTCGAGATGTTGGCGGAGGAGGTAGTCGAAACGAGTAAAACGGTTATAGAAAAACCGAAGAATGAAACAAACGGAGAATTTTTCAAATCCCTCTTGCATCTTACAGCGCTCGACCAAGAGATTGAGAGCTCTCAGCTGCCAATCTATGTGAACACCATTAAAGAATTAGTGTTGCACCATCCGGAGGTGTTAGACGAAACAATAGATAGTACCGATGCAAAAAAATATGCGCTGTACCACTGTTACCCTGAGATCAGCAAAGTGTTGTACAAAAAAATAGAAGACTACTCTAAAGCAGCCCCAAAAAAAGAGAACCCTGCGGCGCCAGAGTTAATTAAGCAAGGGACTCAAAAACTGACCAATTTTGTTACCACACTCAAAGAATACAATGAGAAAACTGAAGACATTATAGCTGCGGGCAAGACCTTTAGTTTATCGCTAAAGTCGCCCCCATCAAAAAAAAGTGAGGAATATCCCTATTTAAACGCATATATCATATGCAGTCTAGATGAGAAGATTGGTAATAATGAGCCGACTAATAGGGGCCTGATAGACTTTGATTATAATGATATTTGCGGTAATCGTTTATACATAGACATAAAAACTATACTTATACCAAAACAGTACCAAGGAATGGGGCTGGGTCATATTCTGATGGAGACCATTATTAATTTCGCCAAGACAATGATTAAAAAAATTGGTTGCAATGATGCCCATATTTACTTGAGCGCCAGTCCAGAGAAACCAGAGCTACTCGGTCCACTCATCAATTTCTACAAAGTGCTCGGTTTTGTCCCCAATGGGATGGACAACAGAATGAGCATGTATATCGATAAGAACGGCAGAATTCTCAAGAAATATGAGTTTAAAGACGGTTGGCAAGATGATTGGAAATATGACAGGCAACGCTGCAAAGTGACTTCTAAAAAATAGTCACTTATGTCTCGCCCGCTCAGCACGCCCCGATCTCCTTAAAAAACGTCTGCAGATAGAGCTGCATAAAATCATGCCGCTCATCTGCAAGCGCCCGCGCCGTCGGGGTATTCATAAGATCACGCAGGAGCAATAGCTTCTCATAAAAGTGGTTAATCGTCGGCGTGCGGGCAGCAAGATATTCGGCGGTCGTCTGGTGGACAACGGGCGCGACAGCGGGATTGTAGATCTCATACCCTTTATGTCCCCCATACGCAAACGCACGCGCAATACCAATCGCTCCGATGGCATCGAGCCGGTCGGCATCCTGCACCACCTTGCCCTCAAGAGTCGCCATCGCAGAGACAACGCCCTGCCCCTTGAACGACATGTTGTAGATGATCCCACACACGTGGTCCACAGCCTCTTTTTCAACACCCTCTGCCTCAAGAAATGCACGCGCCTTTTTGGGGCCGACGGTCGCATCACCGTCGTAAAACTTCCAGTCGGCAATGTCATGGAGCAGCGCGGCGAGCTGGACAATAAAGAGATTGGCACCCTCTTTTTCGCCAATAAAACAGGCGGCATGCCAGACGCGATGGGTATGCCACCAGTCGTGGCCCGAGCTCTCGCCGATCTGCAAGCCCTTCACGTATTGAGCGGTATGGTCGATGTAGTCGTTTACGTGCATATGCATACGAAGCTCCAGGGTAAAATACAAAAATCATAAACTCAGGTAAGTATACCAACTCTGCAAAATAATACTGCGCGAAAAAACACTCTTTAACTTGCATTTTCAACCAAAAAACCATAACATCATAAGTGTTTTTCAACCAAAAAGGGTGCCTTATGAAGCGAATTATTGACCATTTTTTACTGCAATGGAAGCAGGATAACGCACGGAAACCTCTCCTGATACGAGGTGCCAGGCAGGTTGGTAAAACTTATTCGGTTCGGCAACTCGGGGCCTCCTACTCAAATTTTATAGAAATTAATTTTGAGCGGTCACCCGAAGCCCTGCAGGTATTCGAAAAAGATCTCGATCCCGTTAGAATATGCCGGGATCTGTCACTCATAGCAAAAAAAGAGATAACCCCCGGCAAAACCCTTCTCTTTCTCGATGAAATTCAGGTCACCCCGCGGGCGATCACGGCGCTACGCTACTTTTATGAAGAGCTCCCCGAGCTCCATGTCATAGCGGCTGGGTCGCTACTCGATTTTGCCATTGAACAGGTGGGTATACCGGTGGGACGGGTGCAGTCTCTCTACATGCACCCCTTATCATTCATGGAATACCTAGCCGCAACGGGCAATGGCCTGTTTGTGTGTGAAATCATCGGACAGACAACGGCATCAGAAATAAGCTCTACTGCGCACGACAGACTCCTCAGCCTACTTGGTGAGTACATGGCCATAGGCGGCATGCCGCACGCGGTGCAACGCTGGATCGATAAGAAAAATCCTCTCGAGTGTGCAAAAATTCACAACACGGTCCTGGAAACCTATCGGCAAGATTTCGCCACCTATGCGCGCAGACTGCAGGTAAAATATGTTGAACTTCTCTTTGAGCACGTACCGATGCAACTGGGAAGAAAATTCAAATATAGCGTGATTGAGGGGGACTATCGCAAGCGCGAGCTCGCCCCCGCGCTCGATCTTCTCGTCACCGCAGGCATTGCACACAAAGTCTACTATTCCGCAGGACAGGGTATTCCTCTCGGAGCACAGATAGATCCGCAGGATTATAAAGCCATATTTTTAGACTCTGGACTTGCGCAGACCCTTCTCAACCTCGACATCGCAGACTGGTTTTTACACCCTGAAAAAGAATTTATCAACAAAGGGGCGCTGGTTGAGGCGTTTGTGGGACAAGAGCTGCTCGCCTACGCAAACCCCCACATCAAAAATAGTGCCTACTACTGGCACAAGGATGGTGCTGCGGGACAGGCCGAAGTTGATTATCTCATCCAAGCCGATGCAGCGGTTATTCCGGTGGAAGTTAAGGCTGGTCTGGGTAGCACTCTCAGGAGCATGCAGACATTTCTGGATACTCACCCGAACAGCCCTTATGGCATACGTTTTTCGGCGCAAAACTACTCAGCACACAACAAAATCTATTCCTACCCACTCTACGCCGTGGGAAAAGTGGTGGGGGACCAGAATCCTGAAGTCAGGCAGGCGATAAAGGGGCTGGTGTAGGTAAAATTTACGGGCGTTTTCTCTTGCCTTTAAAAATATCTTGTGGCTCCTTGCCAACCAATGCAAAAAGATGCGCCAAGCTCGATATAGTCAAGTTTGCCTCACCTTTTTGTATTTTTGATACATGCGATGGACTTGAATGCAGGCGCTTGACCAGCTCGTTAAAACCGACCGCATTTTTTGACCAGGCTTCAGCAGGAGCCTCTGGCTGCTGTTTTCGGATACTTGAGAAAGTTAGACATTGTATGTATGTTTGGGTAACATCATATTGTTGAACTTTTTTAATACTTAAAGGATATTTTATGTCACGTAAATTAGGTTTCTGGTCAGTTTTCGCATTGGTAACTGGCAGTCAAATTGGATCAGGCATCTTCATGTCTCCTGCGATCTTAGCAGCGTATGGCATTTTTAGCATTGGTGGTTGGATAATTTCTGGTCTTGGCGCGGTGACGCTTGCGCTGGTATTTGCAAAACTCTGTTCATGGTTTCCAAAAACAGGTGGACCTCACGTGTACGTTAAGGAAGCTTTTGGACCGACCGCTGCATTTTTTACCGGATGGACTTACTGGGTTATTTCATGGGTAAGCACGACGGTCCTTGTTATCGCAAGTGTAGGGTATTTTACGCCTCTTCTTGGTTGCACGTCGCCAGTGATCAACATGCTGTTGGAAGTTTTTTTAGTTATTGCATTTACTGTGCTGAACCTTCGCGGCGTCAGTATTGCTGGCCGTGTGGAATTTTTCCTCACAATACTTAAAGTGATTCCTTTTATTATTGTTCCATTAATTGCATTGTATTTTTTTAGGAGCACTAATTTTGTTCTTGATATGTCGGTCGCGCATCTTACCACGTCGCAATTATTGGGAAGAGTAACACTTATTACTTTATGGGGATTTATTGGACTAGAATCTGCAACAGCTTCGGCTGGATCCGTTGAAAATCCGTCAAAAACCATTCCACGCGCTGTTGTCGTTGGAACTATATGTGTTGCGGTGTTGTATGTGATCAACAGCTTTAGTATCATGGGGGTGGTTCCTGGTCAGAATCTTATGTATTCGAATGCTCCATATGTTGACGCAGTGCAAACTATATTTGGCGGTGATTGGTATTTAATAGTATCTGCCATAGCATCAATTATTTTGGCAGGATCATTGAATGCATGGACGCTGACTAGTGGGCAAATTGCACTCGGCCTTGCGCAAGATGGACTGATGCCCGCATTGTTTGGAAGAAAAAACAGGTATGATGCGCCTTTTTGGGGTCTTATTATTAGTTGCATGGGAATCATTCCTCTTTTGATTATGACCATGAATAAAAATTTGGCGACGCAAGTTTTAACAATTATTGATATTTCCGTAACTGCCTTTTTGTTCGTGTATACTATATGCTGCCTTTCTTTTTTCAAACTTTTGTTACAAAAAAAAGAATCTCTTAGAAATAAGGTGCAGGCTTTGCTTTATGGTAGCGTTGCACTTACTTTTTGTGGTTGGGTGATTTATGAGACGCAACTGTCCACCATTGCTATTGCAAGTTTATTCACACTTATCGGACTGCCTTTTTATGTGAGGTTTTATTTGAAACAAAGGTGTTGACAAGAATAAGAATTATTGACCATTTTTTACTGCAATGGAAGCGGGGTAATAGGCTTACCAGACCTAAACCCCGCATTTTTCATTTCGCCTCGACGCTTCTCTACTCTCTACTCCGCATAAGCCTTCCTGCCGCACAAATTCGTACGCGTGCCATGGGTTTAGCAACATAAGCATACGGCAAAACCGTAATATCGCTGATCGTAATTGTCCGCGGGTCAGCGCCTCCCTCTACGGCACGCTCAGTCGCTTTTTCGCAGAGCACTGCAATGGCAGCATCACGTTGCTCAAGCAGAATTGTCTCATCGACCAGACCCGATACAGACGCGCATGCAGCACCAAATGCGTTTGCTACGTCGGCATACGGCGGTTTAACAACCCGGCGTCGAGGGAAGTAGTTCTGCAAAAAGCTGACAGGAAAAAGCTCCGATCCGCCGCCAACAAACAGTACCGGAAGGTCCTTTTCAATTGCCGCAAAACGCTCAACAGCAGCCGCAATGGCAGACGCTGCTCTCTCCATAACCGTGCAAGCATCCTGTGTGCCTATCGTGGGCGGGGCTACCGGCCCAAGCCCATCATAAAATCCGCTTTGCAACGCACAATCCGTGAGCGTCAGCACATCCCCACCGCTGAACTTGGCACGTTGAAACAACGATGCTCCAACGCTCTCTGGCCCTATCCGGGGATCATCGCCCACGCACGCCACCATACTGCCACCCCCAAGTGCAATAGAAAGAACGTCGGGCATGGAAAAGTTGAGGCTCACGCCCGCTATCGAGCTGCTCCCGCAGCTGCGGCGCGCGACCCCTTTTTTAACCATCCCTATGTCAGTTGATGTACCGCCAATATCGACAATGACACAATCGGTAAGTTCACTCAGATGCGCCGCACCCATGCAGGAGTTGGTTGGCCCTGCAGCAAGTAGCGAAATGGGAAATGCACACGCCTGCTCAAGCGACATCGTCGATCCGTTGTTCTGGACCGCGTACAATGGACACGCTAAACCCCACTTTTTACAGAGACCAGCAATCTCAGCAAAACCATCATGCACGCACCGCTTAAGGGCAGCATTGAGGATGGCGGCATTTTCGCGCTCGATAAACCCCGTTGTCCCGACATCTTTTGAGCAGGTAACTGGAACTGCCCCATAACGCTGGGCAATAAGAGCTGCCGCTGCTAACTCTTGGTCAGGATACAGTGGCGAAAAAACACCCACAATGGCTATGCTTTGGGTCCCACGCGACACAAGCTCGTCGACAGCTCGCTGCAGTGAGCACTGGTCTAACGGTGCCATACAACGCCCATCAACCTCGTATCCTCCGGGCAACGTTATCATCTGCACATCAAGAACACGCCGCAACTCTTCTGGCCACCCCATGCAGGGAGGTATTGCTACCGGATTATTGCTCGCTATACGGATCAACCCTACCCGATAGAGACTGCGCGCCTCAAGCAACGCATTTGTCGCATGTGTTGAACTCACAAATAGAGCCTGTACGTCACTTGGTATAACCCCATCCGGCGACTGAAACGTCTCCCTAAAAAGATTATCAATCCCCGTTGTGATATCTGCGGTGGTGGGCGTCTTCGCCCGGCACAACAGCCTCTGTTGCCTATCCAAAACCACACAATCGCTATTGGTACCACCAATATCAATACCAATGGTCACCTGTTTTACTATTTTTTTACTCATGATAGTTCCTTATTTGTAACATCAAAACCAAAAGCCTGCGGCCCAACTAACGCAAGCCCACGCTCGCTCTTCCAGATCTCAGGCGCCGGCAATGTTATAACCGCCACCCGCAACCCATACTGTATCGAATCCGTCTGCAACGGGACCCCTGTCTCCTCATCGATCAGCGCAATAATATCAGGCGTTGCTGCACGCACACGGTCTCCAACGCGCACTAACAGAAACTCGTTCTTGCACCAGACCTGCAGGCGCTCCGTGCCCTCAATCGTAACCACGCCCGTCGTAAATCCATCGACCGTTTGGGCAGTGTTGTCGCTCACCGTTCCCACACCAACTACACGTGCATCTGCCTTTTCTGCAAGATAGCAGGGGGCTGCAATGCCCTTCTCCTGCGCTTCAAGAATAAGACGGCCAAGTATGCAGGCGCGCGATAGAGAACCGGCAACCACGCCGTTCCGCGCCTCCGCTCCCGACATAAGATACATGCCTATCGCAGCGCTCGAACCGCAGGCAACCGTCACCTGCCGCGCTAATAATTCAATGGTGCGGGCATCTGGTGCCTCGAGAATTGCGCTCCTACCCAGGCTATCCGCAACAAATGCTGGTGATGGCATCACTCCCGCAAGATGTGCCGAAGCCATCTCAAGTTGTGGAAATGCACGACCAATAAGGTCAGCATCGAGCACGGGAAGCCCGTACCGATATGCAAGCAATAGTGCCGTAAATGCGTTTGAACCACCTATCTCTGCGCTCATTAGGACGGTAGGCCGTTTTCCGAGAAGACGTCCAACATTCTGCATGATAAGGTCGCATTCGGTACCATTGGGAAGTTTTTCGATACTTACCATCGGTGCACCCATGTAGGCAAGCGGCAAAACAGTATCTTCATCCGTAAGTTCTTCAACACGAATCACGCGTAGCGGCCCCTTTTCCAAAATTAATTGGGTGAGCATCAAAGGCTCAAAAGTGGCAGTGCCGCCTCCTCCTGATCCGAGCAACGCAGCGCCCAATGAGAGGGCTTTTATATCACGTTCAGTTATGCTCTTCATACTACCTCCTTTGCTACTGCTTGCCCCACAAGACGGGCAGACAGAACAGTTATAAGTGTCACTAAGAATGCATCACACACCGGCTCTCCCGTTATGGTAATAAAAGAAGAGAGCGAACAGATACCCGCCACAACACCTAGCGCCCATGCTGCCAGTGGCAGAAGACCGCGAAGAGTGAAACCTGCAAGCACCGTCGCAACAAAAAGTGCCCCCAAACTACTTGTGGTCACCGCACAAGCCATGAGTGCCGTCTCAAGATTTTCGAGCAACGGCAAGAGTGAAAGCAATATACCAATCACCCCAGCTAGCACTGTTGCCAGCGCAGGAGAGAGCTGCGGGATAAGTGTCTTGATCGATACTGCGGCAGAATAGAGATTGGTACTATTAGTAGTAAAACCCTTGATTCCCAAAAACAGCGTCATCACTACTGCCGCCATACCGGTCCCGCCCTGCGCAAACACATCAATCAGTGTCTTACCAGGCAAGAAAGTTCCAATCATAATCCCAATGCCCTCAATAAGCGGCAGCCCCACCAAAAATACGAGTAGTAGGCTCACCCGCATTGTCTTCTGTGAAGAGGCAAAGCGGTAGTAGGTAGGTATATCGACGACGGCGGCAAGAGCAATCGCAATAGCAGTCACCACTGCAGAAAAAAGGGTGTTTGTGCCTACAGAGACTTGCACTGCCCCAAGGGTAACGACCCTGTACAGTGCCACTCCGGTCGCTAGTGCCAAAAGCGGCAGGCTAATCGTCGATAGGAATCCTACCCCCCTGATTCCCAACTGCACCAACGCCACAAGCCCTATTCCCGCAATAGCACACCCAACGGCAGCCGGGATGTCTGGCACCACCGTACTGAAGCAACGCCCTATAAAATCGAGCTGGATAGCAAACCAGCCGATCATGGGAACAAGCAGCGCAACGCTGCCTATAGCGGCCCCCTTCTTCCCAAGCAGGATCTTGGCAAGCTCAAGCGTGTTTACGCGATACTTAAAAGTAAGTCGCCCCATGAGGCATGCGATACCGTACAAAAAGATATTACCGAGTAGTACTGCTATGGTCGCCTTCAGTGGCCCCGCGCTCTGCGCAAGCATCTGTCCAGCCATTATAACGGGGAGGCAAAAAGCCCCCCCCAACTGGATCGCTGTGAGGGAAAACAGCGACTGTTTTAGTCCAGACTTCATATCTTGCCCTCCTTCTCAAGTGAGAACACGCTCTTTTTACGAGGAAGAATCTCTAACGGCACAAAGCGCTCCCGCTGCTTGTATGTTGAAGCCATAATGTGCCGGATGGAGAAGACCTTTAAGGCCTCCTTAGCCTTTTCGAGAGCTTTTTCATGCAGGCCCAGTACCGACTCAGAGATCTTGCACCCCTCTTTTTTGTTAAGTTTGCGTAAGTCGTTGCCATATTTCTTCTTTTCACCAGCCAACTGGGGGTGTTGCGCCGCATTGGGAATAAGAATTTCGTTCATCAACTTCTCCAAGGTGCAGTTTATCAGGGCATTCTTGTCCCCGATTACACCATCAATGATACAGACAGGGTCCGCATCGGCGATCTTGGCATCCTGTGGGAAGATGAATATGGACTGATCGTCACGCGAGGTATCTATCATCGCCTCATCTTGCGATGTAGGAACAAAAGGAGCCTCCTCCGTATTGCTGCATCCGCGCAAAATGAGTGGTATCTTGCATTCCTGCAAGTAGGTCGTGAGCGCAAGAATACTCAACGTACACGGTGTTGTGCAGATAGAAACCTTCTTCTGTGGCGCAATTTCTATTGATGGGAGCTGAAACTCCTTATTGCTTTCGAAAACCTGCTGCAAAAATGTAAGCGCATTCTTGGATACAAGCGTCTTAGACTCATCAACCACTTCCATAATGCCCTTACGTTTTTTAAGAACATCTCTTGCCGCATCGGCACCAATTGTCTCCGTCAACGCATTAGGATCAACAGCCTCCTTTTTCTTCCGCGCCTTCTCATTTTCCTCAAAACTCAGATTGGGATTATTACTAAAGTTTATGGAATCGACCTTGTATTCTAGACGCTTAGCGGCTGTCAAGAGAAAAAGCCGTGCAAGAATTATCCGATCCTCGGGATGAATGGCATCCAGTACCACATCCCTGTATCTCTTGTAGAGCTCGATAACGAGCGGAACCCGTATCTGACACGCGGTGTCCGAGCAGAGCGCATCAAATAGCTCCAATTTACCAGCTTTCAATGCCTCAAAAGCCCTTTTACTCGCTATTTCAAACCCAGCTTTAAGCATCTCTTTAGGCAGGTTCTTGAGCGCCTTTTCACTAAACTTTTCTCCAACTTTTTCGATGCGAAAAAGAGGAGCAAGCGGCTTTACATTGAACAGTTCTTGTTTATTCGTCTCGATACTATTCTTCGTGGTATTCATGCCTGACAACGACGTCGCCAGGGCAAAAACTCCAACCGAGAGAATTATATTAAGACCCATGTTTTTTGTTTTCATAACGATTTCCTTTCAAATTATTTACAAATATAAAATTGATTTCAAATTACACTAAAAGCCGCTTCGTGCGTCCAAAACGCATAAAGTAGCCCCTGCGTGTCTCTCTTTACATGAGAACGCAGGCGGTGTTATCCAGAGTCCATGCGGTATAGCAAATTGCCATACTTAGAACGTAGGTGTAGCACCATACTTTTGAACAGTTATAGGTAAACAGGGTGATTAAACGCTGGAGTAGTAACAATTAAACCTGTTGTTTTAGCTAAAAAACAAGCTCAAAAGTAATAAACGAAAAATTAAATTGGGTAAATGTAAGATTTACCAGCACCAATGATAATATCGGTGTGGATAAGTAGAATGAAAGCCAGAAAAGGCTTTGGAAAGAGAAGGGAAAGATACATTAAACGCAGAGCCTGCCGTTACCGGGCCGACCATACGCGCGGTTGTCTGGGCACTTGCCCTATTACAACACTGTGGATTCATGAGCTCTGTCATGATAAAACTCCTTGTAATTATACGATCATAATGCAACACAATTGTCACACTATACATATAAGCATGCCATTTTTTTCTTGTTTGTCAAGAAATTTTAACTGTTGTTGTATTTTTTTAACTTTTGCGGCGGGGCAAGGTAAAAAGCTCACCCCATTCGGCCATCGCACTAGAAACTGCCTCCTGGATAGCCCTCAAAATTCTAACCTCCAGCCTGGCTTGTTCTTCAATCTCGGCAATCTCATCCTTATCAAGCCGCTGCTCAAGATATTTTTTGAAACTTTTTGTCTTCATAATAGTTAGCTCCTACACTTTCAATAATCGTTGTCGCGCAACCTTAATATCCCCCATCCATTGCGCCCTGCACACATCTATGCTACACTAAACATGCGTACTTAAGCTAATTTTACCCAATTCTGTCTATTTTAAAAAACAAAACTAGTGGGGGGCTAGCCGATGAAGTGGCATCGGATCTGGGCGGTGACCTTGCGCCACCTGCGCCAGTTTACTCGTGACTTTAACGAGATCTCGTCAACGTTCTTTTGGCCGTTTATCAACGTCTTGCTCTTCGGTTTTATTGGCCTCTGGATGGCCCGCGATGTGAACGACCCAACGCGCCAGTTGCAGCTTCTTGCGGGCATCATGGTGCTGCAGATTATCAACCGTTCAACCATCAGCACGGCCCTCTCATTTTTCGAAGAGCTTAAGAGCCGGAACCTGACCAATCTCTTTGCCTCACCAGTGACACTCCATGAATGGATTGCCGCTTCGTGCCTCAAAGGGCTCATCACCTGCAGCATAGTCTTCGCCTTTTGCACAGCCACAATAAAAATCGTCTTTGGGATAAATATTCTTACTGTCGGATTCTGGCTCATCCCCATCATGCTTTTGGCGATTCTCTCAAGTCTCAGCCTCGGCTTCATCGCCATCACCGTGCTACTCCGATGGGGAATGAATGGTAACTCGATTATCTGGATGCTGCCCTCGATCTTTAATATCATCAGCGGCGCTCTCTATCCAATTGCAATTATTCCGCAGGCGCTGCAGACTGTCGCTTACTACCTGCCATTCATCTACCAGTTTGATGCGCTGCACCTGCTCATTAAGAGCAATATTATTTCTGCCCACCTTCTGCTCACGTGCCTTGCAATCAACATTATCTATCTGATTTTTACCTACGCCCTCTTGGTCCGCTCGTTCAAAAAGAGTACTCGCCTCGGGCTAGATCGACTCATGGATTAGAGGGAAATATCATGTCTATTTTACGGGTACGTGACCTGACCAAATGCTTTGTGCCACCGCGCGTTGTCGTTGACCACATATCATTCGACCTTGAGCGGGGGGAGACCCTGGGGATCTTGGGCGTCAATGGCGCTGGGAAAACAACCACCATCTCGATGCTCACGGGGCTACTTATGCCGACCGCAGGCTCCATCAGCTATTTTGGCAAAGACCTGAATAGCCATCGGAGCGAAATACTCGAGCGGGTCGGAACGGCAAGCGCATACGCAAAACTACCAAACTCCCTCACGATAGAGCAGAACCTCGACATTTTCGGCCGACTCTATGGGCTCAAACGGGCCGCGCGCAACGAGCGCATAACCTATCTGCTCGATAAGCTCGAGATGCTGCACATGAAAAACCGGCGCTGCGCCGGCCTCTCGGCGGGAGAGACAACCAGAGTGATACTTGCAAAAGCCTTTCTACATAACCCGGACATTGTGTTACTCGACGAACCAACTGCGTCGCTCGACATCGACATCGCTAAAAAGATCCGTCAATTTGTTAACGAACGGCGCAAACAGGGCGCTTCGTTCATCATCACCTCACACAACATGCAGGAGATGACGGAGCTCTGCGACCGAATAATTGTGCTCCACGCGGGCAAAATTGCACGGGTCAGCACGCCGGAAGAGCTTGCCAAGGGCGTACACAAAACACGGCTGCAGCTCATGGTTGGCAATCAGGTGCATGCCTGTGTTGCGTTCGCGCAAGAGCAGCAGATCCCGTGCACCGTCGAGGGAGGTTTTGTAACCTTTGAAGTCGATGAACATGCTATCGCGCAACTGCTCACGCAGCTCGCACACCGGGCGATCAACTACGAGACGATTACGATCCAGCACCCTACGCTTGAAGACTACTTCTTGGAGCTCAAGGCTGGGGGGTAAATCGCGCCACCAACCACTCTGCAACCATCTCAAGCACCGCAGGAGCTATCGATTCTTCAATTGCACCATACTCACGTAGCGCCCCGGTCTGACACCGTTGCAACCAGTGATTGAACCCGTGCAGTTCTCGCACGTCATAATCCCGATTGCCGCCAGCACTCAGCGCTTTATCGATAATTGGCACAGCTATGCACGAGAGAACGATAAAATCTCTATCACCATTAAGAGCCAAGACTGGAGCACTTATCTGCGCAAGTATCTCAGCGGGCTTGAGCGCCAGAAAATACCGATACCAGGGGGCGTTAAACGTGGCAATCGTCTCTTCAGCATTGGCCTGGGTAACACCAAATGGCAGCGTACTCGCTTCCTGCTTCTGCGCCTCCGGCAAATCTCGCCAATATTGATCGATAGCACCGCGCATCAGATTGTCAGCATGAACACCATCAGGCTCTTGCGTAACTATGGTAAGCAGGCGTGTATGCACTATTCGGTCATACGCAATCATCTCCGCCGTAGCCCCATCTGCTCGTAACTGCGCTGCAATCTCTTCGACCACATCATCAACGGCATTGACCACGGCCGCAGCAAGCAGTACGACACACGCCACATCGGACGATGAAGCCGAAACCATCGAGGCTATCACCCCACCTTCACTTTCTCCCACCAGACCAATCCGCGCACTATCGATATCAGAACGGGTCTTGAGGTAGGCAATGCCCGCTCGCACGTCATCGGCAAAATCCGCGCTCGTAACCGTCATGTCGTATGTCCCGGTGGAAGCACCAACACCCCGCTTATCAAAACGCAAGACCGCGATGCCCCGTTGGGTGAGATAGTCAGCAAGTACAAGAAATGGTTTATGTCCAAGCATCGTGCAGTCGCGATCATTCGGCCCCATACCTGCAATCAGAATAACGGCAGGCGGAGGCGTTTGAGTACGCGGCACGGTCAGCGTCCCCGCAAGGGTAATTCCAGCATCACGGTTCTCGTACCGCACCTCTTCCTGTGCATACGTCGCTTCAACTTTTTTCATCTTTTCACTTTCATCAAGTCTATTTTTCCCAGTACCCCCAGCATCAATAGATGCTGTGATACTTATCATAAAAACCGACATCATCGTTTTTCTATGCATGTAAAATCCCTAACAATTCGTTTGTTAGCTGTAGTTGACAATCGATCTCTTCTTGTGCGCACAGGGACACAGAGAAGACCATTACCTCAACAGGTATGTATTGATATTTTTTCGCGTTTTGCGATAAAGACGTGCTAGTTATGCATTTTTAGGGTAACACAAAATATGATGAGGTGGAAGGTGGTGCAAACCCAAAAACCCGTTTGACAATGGTGTCATATTGTGGCACCATTGCAAAAAGAAATCTGGCTGACAAGTACTGGGGCCAAATGAACAAAAAACAAAACGGAACTTTGCAAACAATTTTTAGAGAGCCACCACCGTCTAACATAAAATGGACAGACATCGAATCACTTCTTAAACACCTTGGCGCTGAGATTAGTCAAGGAAATGGCTCTAGAATACGCGTCATTCTTAATGGGGTGAAAGCTGTTTTTCACAGGCCACATCCACGAAAAGAAACTGACAAAGGGGCTCTTGTTTCGGTGCGTAGATTTTTAGAAAATGCGGGAATAAAAAATGATGAAATATAAAGGCTATTTTGGTGAAGTCACTTATGATGCAGACGCAAAGATATTTCATGGAGAAGTGCTCGGCCTGAAAGATGTAATCACATTTCAGGGAACAACTGTTGATAATCTTGAGAAAGCATTTAGAGAATCAATCGATGATTACGTATCCTGGTGTAAAGAACGTGGTGAAAAACCAGAAAAGGCTTTTTCGGGAAATATTCGTCTCAGAATTTCTCCCGACCTCCATGCAAAACTTGCACAGGTTGCCATAATTACGGGAGTCAGTCTAAATTCTTTGATCATTGGCAGATTGCGTGAGTTGAATCCCGAAACATCAAATACCAAGCCACCGCGTTAGCTCTGTAACACCCGGCACTTGATAACTATTTTTTAGAGCTCAAGGCTGGAGGGTAAAAACCATGAAGAAAAAAACAAAAAACAATGAAGAGGCTCAAACAACTTATGATAGAGTTGTCGGGCAAATGAGCGCGCAGGAACGGGAACAGTTTGAAGAAGGGTATCGTGAAATGCTGCTCTCTGAGTTACTCATTGCGGCCATGAGCCAGGATGGTATTTCGGTTAGAAACTTAGCCGAAGCAGCCGGCGTGTCACCAACAATTGTTCAAGACATTAAAATGGATGCGCGCAAGAATGTTAGTCTACAGAGCCTCACCAAAATACTCGATGCGCTTGGCTACCAACTGGTCGCCGAAAAAAAGGGGTCGCGGCTACCTCTAAAAACTAAGATCACCAAGCCAAAAACCTCCCCTTCCCACGCTGGGGCGCGCCATCGATAACACACGCGATTACAATCCAGCACCCGACGCTTGAAGACCACGTTTGGGAGCTCAAGGCTGGGGGTAGGGCCTATCCAATCTCATCAAACGGCACATCGAGCAGCTCAAATGCACGCCACCCAGCAAGATCAAAGTGCCACCACTCGGTCGGCAGCGGCTCAAAGCCATACTTGGCCATGACGTTCTCCAACAACCTACAATTTTGCGCAGCAACCGGCGTCATGGCCGCATAATTGCGATGGGCTTTTTTGCTCAGATCATCGTAGCCAGACGGCATCTCAAGCTCCTGCCCTGTGGTCAGATCAATAAGCGTCAGATCCACCGCCGCACCACGATTATGTTTTGAACCAGAGACCATACTCCCATCAGCAGCACGTATCGGCTGAGCAACATAGCCGAGAACCGGAAAGATTGACCAGAAGATCTCTTGTACCGAGAATGGCCGGTACCCATCAAACACCTTGAGTCCAATGCCCTGCTCACGCAGTTCACGCTGAATCATGCAGAGCCGTTCTGCCGCCGCCCTACGCAAAAAACACCTGCACGACGGATAGACCTGCTGGCCAGCAAAATTATTTGCCGTCGCATACCGGATGTCCAACACGATTGTTGGGTCAAGTCTGATGATCTCGACAAGATCATAGTCCTGTGCAGAAAACTTTGTGCCGATCTCACCTGCAGATCTTACTTTTTCACACGCGCCATACATGCCGGGCGTCATGCAGAGCACAAAAAGCGTGGTGATTAGTAGAAGGTTGTTTGGGTGAATGGGCGCGGTTTTTTTATTGTTCATCGGCCAGATCCTACTTCTTCTCACCATCCTCCATAAATTCGCTTATGAGTTTTTGCAGTTCGAGGCCGCAATCGATCAATTCGGGGTCCTCTTCCGTAGCATTAGCTATCAACTTTTCATAATTTTTAATCGTCTCGTTTTTTTTCTCAATCTTTCTGTTTCTTTTCCTAATCTCTCTATTTTTTCTCTCAATTATTCTGTTTTTTCTCACAATTTTCTTATCTTTATCGTTAAGCAACTTTTCGAGCACACATATTTTTCTCTCGAGATTTTTCACCTGCTTCATGGCTCCCACGCTTGTAGACAGAACCGTCATAACCATCCCCAAAACGATCTTTGTCAAACATTTCATGGCGCATACCCTCCTCTTTACGTGTAACCAACCTCTCTAGAAAAAGCATAGGCAACACGCAAGAAGATATGCAATAGATAACCGTTTTTTGCTATAGTAATAGAGAATGTGATTTAAAGTGTTACAAAGGGGTAAAGCATCTTACACACCCGCTCATCCCGAGTGCCTCGCGTAGCTCGTCAGAGCGTAGTAGGAAGGGACATGAGCGGGAACACCGACAACAACCTGTTTACCACCGCACATATCCCTTCCAACTTCGCTCCTTCGGAGCTACGTAGGACAGGCCGATACACCCTTCGAAGCCTTGGCGAAGTAGGGCACTCGGGATGAGCGGTGGGGGAAGAACTTCTAACCAGTTAAAAATCGAGCTATCCATGATCCCCTTACAATTAAAAATTCGCAATTTTCTCAGTTACGGCACACAGGGCGAAATAATCGACTTTGAACCCCACCACCTCATCTGCCTCACTGGCAAGAATGGTCATGGTAAATCTGCCCTACTCGATGCCATAACCTGGGCGCTCTGGGGACAGGCACGCAAGGTTGCAGGGGTCACGCGGGGCGACGAGCATCTCGTCAGACTCGGTGAATCTGGCATGTCCGTCACCCTCGACTTTTCGTGTGGTGGCCAACGTTACCGTGCAACGCGTGATTTTTCTATGGCCCATAACAAAAAAGGGATCTCACAACTCCATCTGGGACTCTTTAAAGATGATATCGACGCCTACGTCTCCCTATCAGAAAAGAATATGCGTGACACCCAAGAAAAACTCGATGCCATCGTAGGGCTCGATTACGACACGTTTATCAATTCTGTTTTTTTACGGCAAGGACAGGCCAACGAATTTTCAAAAAAATCACCGCTTGAGCGCAAAGAGATCTTGTGCGCACTGCTCGGCCTAACCCGTTATGAGGAGCTACGCAAGCGGGCTCTCGAGCACCAACGCAACTACGAAAAAGAGCACGAGGTTCTATCACACCTGACGCGATCAATGACTGACGAACTCAAGTCAAAAGAAGAGGTAATCGAGCAGGCCACGAGTATTGAAAAGCAGCTCGCGCTTCTTACACAGACCCAGACAGAAAAAAGCTGCGCCCTGGAAAGTCTCGTCACCAAGCAACAACAGACCGCCTATGCGCAGACTGCGCTCGCACTCGCCATGCAATCGCTCGACCAGCAGACGCGCGCACATACACAATGCACAAAAGCTCTTGTTGACCTGCTTGACGAACGGCGGGAATACCAGCACCGCAAAAGCGCCCTCGACATCGGTGCCCTCGCGCTCGCGCAGGAGAGTGCCACAAAAAAATTGGTAGAGTATGAAACAGTAAAAAATATCCAGATGACGCTCAAAGAGAAGCTTTTAAACCTCTCGACCGAGAGGCAGCGGCGACTTACTGCCATGCAGGAGGAGCTGCAGGCGCAACTACAAAATGCAACAGAGAAGCTTAATCAGGCGCGTTTTGCTGCAGAACGCGCAGAGAGCAGCATGACCGAAACAGTCAAAAAATTGGCCGCAACAGAATTACAAAAAAGAGAGTTGGCCGAAAAGAAGGTCACTCTCGAACGGTCGCTCGCGGGGCGCGAAACAGCCAATAAAAAAACAGGCCTGCTCGAAGAACAACTTACGCGTGAGGCCCGCTTTATCGAACGGTGGCAACTGCGCGCGCAACAGAGTAGCGAAACCCATGAGGTCGCGCGTGAGCGCCATCGCAACCTGCAGACTCATGACTCGGTCTGTCCACTCTGCACGCAACCGCTCCCCGAGACCCAACGCGCCATGCTTATCGCCCAGGCGCAGAGGACGGCAAAACGGCTCGACCACCAATCCGCGCGACTCGCTCGGCTCATCAAACGGCTCGGCACACAGATAAAACTCCATGAAAAAGAGCTAAAAAAACAGCTGCTTGAAAAAGATGAGCTTACGCGCAATGCCGAACAGCTCATCCAAACAGACGAACATCTCGTACAGATTGCAAGCACGCTCGCACTTATCACCAGCCAGGTGGCAACCGGACGTCAACTGGCAAGCACCAGCGCAATGGAGGCGCAGGCAGCGCAGATCACCCATGCGGCAGCAGTGGCGGCCCTAACTGACGTACCGGCGCGAGATGCTATCTTATCTGCCTACACGCAAGAAATAACCACCCTCACCACGCAGCTGACCACGATCGAAAAAGACCTACTGACAGTCGATCCCACACGACTACGCAGAGAACTTGTCCAGATTAACGAGCAGCAAAAAGCGGTTGCGCTCATGGGGCATGAGCAGACGCAAAATCGAAAGCGATCGCGCGAGATCTGCACGATAATCGGCGAATTGCGAACAATTGCACGCGAGCAAGAGACGCTCAAAAAAAGCGTCACCAGCCTAAAGCCGGTCGTTGATGAACTGCTTGCAAATGACATGCTGGTGAAAAACCTGCGTCAGGAACTTGAAAAAGTACAACAGAGAAAGCAGGCCCTCTTCGAGCAAAAAGGCGCACTCGCACGGCAGATCGCAGTTTTTGAAAAACGGGCACAAGAGCTTATCGTGCACCAGGAAAAGATCAAACAGCTTGAAGAGCTTATCGAAGACCACCAGCTGCTTGCACAGGCACTCAGCAAGAATGGTATTCAGGCACTGATTATCGAACAGGCCGTTCCAGAGCTCGAAAGCGAAGCAAACGAGCTGCTTGCACGCCTGACCGAAAACCAGGCCCAGGTTATGTTTGAGTCACTGCGCGATCTAAAGAGCGGTGGCTCAAAAGAGACGCTCGACATCAAAATTTCAGACGCCATGGGCACGCGGCCCTACGAGCTCTTTTCGGGTGGAGAGGCGTTCCGCATCGACTTTGCGCTACGCATAGCCCTTTCCAAACTGCTCGCACGCCGGTCCGGCACATCACTCCAGACGCTCATTATCGATGAGGGTTTTGGGTCGCAAGATGAAGAGGGACTTGTGCTCATTCAAGAGGCGCTGCACACCATCCAGGGCGACTTTGAAAAGGTCATAGTCGTCTCACACCTGCCAGCAATGAAGCACCAGTTCCCCACCAATTTCGTGGTCCGCAAGGGGGCGGAGGGGAGCACGGTTTCGGTGGTGCAGCAGGGGTAAGCGGGCACACAGGTAGTTTATAATAATTTCAACTTGCAAAATATTTTATTTGTGGTATAATTTTAATATAAATAATATAAAAATGCCGTAGGAAAGTTGTAATGCGTACATACCAGTTCATTTTTGTGCTATTGTTGGCTGTTATCGCTGACGGATTCATCGTTACAGGTTTTTTACACCTCTATTGTAATCAGCCAAAAGTAGCACGACAAAAAGACATAGAGACCGGGCTAAAGCCCTTCAGCTCGCATGAAGAGGTAAACATAGCTTATAGAATACTCTTGAAAAACGAGCAGAAACTCTCTAATCCAATACGGTTTCTCATAGATCTATTTGCTGGAAGTCCTATGCTAGCCACACATCATAAAGAACTTAAAGTTTTTTATAAAAAGCTATTCAAATTTATCGTGAAGAAAGAGTACCCTGTATGTTCAGGCCTTCTATTTCCAAAGATTGTTGTGTTAGAAAATAATACGACAGAAATAAATACTAATACCGGTGCATGCTATAACCACAAGAAAAACAGAATCCTAATACGTAAAAAAGACGTATCAATCACCAATTGTTTAACCTTCCTGCACGAATTCGCCCACTGTCTACAATATATAAATGACACCACCGCTACTACGCACTATAAACAAGGGAAACCCCTCGTCCACCAGAAGAATGTACTAGATCGAATAAAATGCGAAATTGATGCGGAACTATTTAGCATAATGCACCACCCAGACCCAGAGCACCTACTAAAACAGTTGGAAGAGCATATGCGTTACTACACAGATGATACGGAGGAAACGGAAAAACATTTCCCCTATTTTACGTCACCACAAAAATATGCAAAGGCGCTCGATTTTTTTAAACTTAAGGGTAACCTCAAATGGGAAAAACTTGCCATAAAAGCCTATAAAGAACGAGAAAATCTTGAAAAAAATATTCCAAAAATGTGGGACCAGGCCTATGAAGAGGGGGACCTTTCAATGCTAAATAAATATCCAATATATTTCCGGCTACGCTTCATAGGATCTCTCTGATTAGTACCCTGTGGGCAAGCACAAGTTTTTTGGATAACAAGCTTCGCAAGGGGGCGGAGGGGAGCATCGTTTCGGTTGTGCAGCAGGGGTAAGGGGACAACGGGCAATTTTGGCGAAATTTCAGCTTGCAAAATAATTTACTTGTGGTATAATTTTAATATAAATACTTAGAAGTAATAAAAATAATATTTTATAGGATCTCTCATGTTTAAATCCAATTCGTTCAAATACTTCGTTTTTGCGATAGCCTTCACCTGCATGCTCCAGTCGGTAAAGCTACAGGGAGTGGATTTTTTACTGGAAAACATCAAGGCTGCCATTAATAGAGCGCAAGAAAAAAAGAAAGCTTCTCAAAAGTTGCTCAACCAGCTCGTGAATAACATGATAGCAGTTTTGGGAACCACTACAAATCTTTTTTGTGGCTTAAAACCAAAAGATACGGAACAAGAAGAGCTTAAAAAAGAGTATCGGCAGCTCTTAAAGAGAGAGTTGGCCCTTGAGCCCACGACACTGCAGTACATCAAAGGATTCTTCATTCAGGACACTAAATGGGAAAACGACGTGGCACAGTACCGCAAAGACCTCTTGTTGTTTTTTCACAAGCTCTTCAGGCACGTCGTCAAGCACGATATCAAAAATAAGGCGGCATATACCATCTCCCTCGGTCTCAAAATTGCAAACGATGGAACATTGACCATGGAAAGATCGCCGCTAGACCCTTGTGACGCATGTTATCAGCATGAACTGCTTTCCGATCTCAGCATGAATCCAAACGATGAATCGGCGATTGAGAGGCTCAAAAAAATTTATGGGGCAAGCAAAAACCCATCAAAATCCGCGGGTGCCATTTTTCCCGGAATTTTCATTATAAAAAACGACGATACAACAACACACTCTGGGTTGATCCCTGCATGGTATGCCGGTGGTTGGGAAAATAAAATTTATGTGCGCGAACAGTGTCTATCCATAAGGCACTGTAGAATTTTTCTTCATGAGTTTACCCATGCACTACAACGTTTGCAAGGCAAAGAAATCGGGGGATACAAACCCGGGAGCATCGCTAGCCCACAAAACATGCATGCTGGGAAAATCATGACTAAAATTATGTCTGAAATTGAGGCTGAAGCACGTAGCATACAATTCCACCCCGATCCAGAAGACTTATTACTCACATTGGAAAATCAGTGGTGGAATTGGGCCGAAAGTATGGAAAGCCGTTTTCCCTACTTTACCATACCGGAAGAATACGCGCTTGCGCTTGAGTATTTCAAGCTGCAAGGGAACCCAAAATATGCTCAAAGTGCCAAAATTGCTCTTGATAGGCGAAAAGGAGAGTCCTTGCGCATCATAGAGACCTACGTAAGAATTCTTCACAAAGAAGCCCCCATATCGGAAATACAAGCATACCCTGCGTGCCTTGAACTACTCGTGAAAGAGTTGCGCAACACAGACCCGGAAGGCTGCAAAAAATTCTTCGACATCAAGTGTAAAGTGTTGGGAATTGGACAAGAAGAAAAGAAACTGGAAAATAAGATCGAAAACAGTAAAAATAATATTTTGGAGAAATAGTCATGTTTAAAAATAGACAATCCACCGCACTTCTCACCATCACCCTCTTCACCCTCTTGTGGAGCTGCACGAGTGGGGCGATGAATGAACAACTTCCAAATGAAACAACTGGAAGTATTGAAAAGAACGAGAAAAACGAAAAGAATAAAGTCATAAAGCCCTTTGCCACGGATCAAGAAGCAAAAGAAGAATATCTGCGTCTCTGGGAAAAGGAAGAAGCACTAACGAAAATTGGCCCCCCAGAACAGGGCAATTTCTCTTTTAAAAAAACTGAAAACGAAATAGCTTGGGAAGCTTATTATGAAGAGCTCCAGCTCTTTTATCAGAGATTATTCAGATCGATCGTAAAGAAGGACATTGAAAATAAAGAGCCCTACACCGTTATTCTTGGCCTCAAGGTCAAAGACGATGGTAGCCTTACCATGGAGCGACTTCCCATAACGTTTGGTCAACGCGATGGCCATAACACCCTTCTTTTCACGCTCAGCCTCTATCCCAATAATAAACAGTGTCTTAATTTACTAAAACTGTTGAATAAGCCTAACGACGACCCTGCCAAATCAGCCGATCAATTTTTCCCCAAGATTTTCCTCGCAAGCGCTAATCAAATCGAAAATGGTTTGGATGGTGAGTACAAAGAGGAATACAATGTTATTTTCATTCCCAAACATACATTTTCGCTCGTGTGCTGTACGAACATATTGCATGAATTTGCCCATGCTCGGCAGCGATGTCAGGTGGGAGGAAAAGCATATGTACTAAATAAAATTTTTTCTACGTTCCCCTATTCAATAGCCCTTGAACTGGACGCGGAGGATGAGAGTATCAAGCACCATCCATGCCCAGAACATCTTCTCACGTTAATTGAGAAGTTCTACCAAAAAGAACGCTTACATGGAGAAGCATATAAAAAATCAAAAATGAGCTTCCCCTACTACACATTTTCTGAGAAATACTGGGCTACATGCACGCATCACAAACTCACGGGTGATCCAATCTTGCTACCTGAAGCAAAAGAGGTACACCAGAAGCTCACGAAAAAATTTGAACATATTATCAATATGTGTCTTAATCCGAATGAGATTGTAAAGAAAAAGTATCCCAGCTGTCTCCTGTTGACAAAAGAATCGTGCGCCCTCGCACAGCTTTTCAAGCTACGCACAGATAGTATAAGGGAAAAATTGCTGCAAACAGAAAAGTCGAGCAACAAGATTGAAGCAATAGAAAATGCGCCTAACCCCATCACCGGCTGCGAAAAATACTTCGAAATCAAGTGCAAAGCGCTGGGGATAGGGCAAGAAGATAAGAAGTTGGAAAATAAGATCGAAAACAGTAAAAATAATATTTTGGAGAAATAGTCATGTTTAAAAATAGACAATCCACCGCACTTCTCACCATCACCCTCTTCACCCTCTTGTGGAGCTGCACGAGTGGGGCGATGAATGAACAACTTCCAAATGAAACAACTGGAAGTATTGAAAAGAACGAGAAAAACGAAAAGAATAAAGTCATAAAGCCCTTTGCCACGGATCAAGAAGCAAAAGAAGAATATCTGCGTCTCTGGGAAAAGGAAGAAGCACTAACGAAAATTGGCCCCCCAGAACAGGGCAATTTCTCTTTTAAAAAAACTGAAAACGAAATAGCTTGGGAAGCTTATTATGAAGAGCTCCAGCTCTTTTATCAGAGATTATTCAGATCGATCGTAAAGAAGGACATTGAAAATAAGGCAGAATATACCATATCTCTGGGCCTCAGGGTCACAAATGACGGAGCACTGACTATGGACAGATTGCCAATTACCGAAGACGAAGCTTGGCAACAGAATGCGCTGCTTTTCAAGCTCAGCATCGATCCAGATGATGTATCAGCACTCGAAGAATTAAAAAAACTCTATGAAATCAAGAAAAAACCATCAAAATCAGCAGATCAGCTTTTCCCAAAAATTATCCTGGCATCAAAAGACAAACTAATAAATCAAAATGAGGGAGGATACCTGCCCTCAAAACATGAAATCTGGCTGTTGCGCGAAAAGTTCTCCATCAAATTCTGTAGGACATTTATTCATGAAGTGACACATTTAAGACAACGGTACAAATCCTACGAAATGGGAGGAATATATAGCAAGCCGATCGCCCAAGAATATGATTCCCCCTCCTACCCAGGACAAATTGCTGCCGAAATTGACGCGGATGTCCAAAGCATTGTATGCCACCCCCACCCAGAGCAGTTATTAAAAGAGTTGGAAGAGATTATGAGCAAAAACGAAAAAGATATTGATTATGAGGAAAGAAAAACTATGTACGCCAATTACTTTCCCTATCTTGCGCCCTCACATCTGTATGCCATTGCGCTTGAACAATTCAAGCTTATGGGCAACGAGCAGTATGTCGAATTTGCCAAAAAAAGTTATGAAGACAGAAAAAAATTTGAGAAAAATTTTATAACTAATTTTATGTCTTCATCCATAAAAACTGACGAAAATGCTGATGCCATGTGGCTTCCACTACTCAAAAATCATTATGCCCTAACTAAAAATTGCAACGCACACACAACCATAGACATCAGAATACCAACTATCATAAAGAGCATATTTACACTAAAATGGGCGAATGTACCAACAACATTTAACACCCTTAACCCCCTCGCCGGCTCAAAAGAATTCTTCGACATTAAGCGTAAAGTGCTCAAGGAGCTTGAAGATGAAAAAAACAAGAAGCCAGAAAATAAGATCGAAAAAAACTAATAAAACGAAAAAAATAATCATGTTTAAAAATAGACCACTCAATAAATCAATCCCAGCCCTCATGCTCACCATCACCCTCTTCACCCTCTTGTGGGGGTGCACGAGTGGGGCGATGTTTGATAGCTTTAAAAAAAATATTTCGCAGTGCTACGCCTATGCCGCAAGTTATTTGAACAGCAAGCAGTCGGACATCCCACAGCCAATCAAACCCTTCTCCTCTGACGAAGAAAAGAAAAAGGCATTCCGCGCACTCAAAATCAGTGAGGACTTGCAGCCCTGCATAGTCGACTACGACGAAAACTACTGCATCTCAAAAACTATCCAGGATATCGAAGAAGTGGAACATAAGGGTGATGTTATCGCTTTTATTGAACGACTCGCACGGGATGTTGTAAAACATGACATCGAAAATAAAGAACCATACACCATTGCACTCGGGCTCAAACTCGAAGCCGACGGCACCATCAGCATGCAGCAATCACCATGTTCAGATGTGAGTTCCGCGATTTCGCAAAATGAGCTGCTCTTTCGCCTCAGCATCAACCCAAAAGACACCGGTGCACGCAAGAAGCTGAAAGAGCTCTATCAAAAAAACAGAAATCTGTCCCAAAAGTCCGACAAGCTGTTCCCCGCATTTGTGCTGCTCAGCAAAGCAAAAATGGGCGAACGCGCCAGCGCCGATACGACAGCCGGTTACCAAAAATCAAGCAACTCGGTCTATCTGCGCGAAGGGAATCTGGAAGATATTTGCAATCTAACTCAAACAGTTCTTCATGAGTTAACCCATTTTCGCCAGTGGCTTCACGGCACTGACGGGCTTGGCGGGCTAGAAATCGGTGTTATGACGCCTAAATACAACAGCCCTAACATCCCTCATGAAGTCGCTTGCGAACTCGATGCAGAAAAGCAGAGCATCGATCTCTACCCTGCAAAGGAGCTCTATGCAAAAAGACTTGAGAAGAATATCAAAAAAAATGGGGAAATTATTGAAACGGTCGACTTGTTGAAGAGGTTCCCTTACTTCTCAAATGGCCACTGCTACCGAAAAATCTGCAAACATCTTGGTTGTACCGGTAAACCCGCATGCATTGACATAACTAGAGAATCCGAAGAGCTGCGCAAAGGCATTATGATCATACTAAAAAAAGGCCTCGGCAAAAACCTATACCATATACTTGAGACTTACGCAAAGTTGGCACAAAATCAGTACAAATTCGACGCCGGCTCCAAAGAATTTTTCGACATCAAGTGCAAAATACTCAAGGAGCTGGACGAAGAAAACCAAAGAGCTTTGACGAAAAAACCATTCCCCATGAGTTTTTCAGTGGACTTCTCAAAGAAATTTGAAAACAAAAACTAAAAAAAAGAAAGAACCAAATCATGTTTAAAAATAGACCACTCAATAGATCAATCCCAGCCCTCATGCTCACCATCACCCTCTTATGGAGCTGCACGAGTGGGGCAATGTTTGATAGTTTTAAGAAAAATATTTCGCAGTGCTACGCATATGCCGTAAGTTTTTTGAACAATAAACAGTCGAACATCCCACAGACGCTGAAACCGTTTGGATCAGATGATACGAAGAAAAATGCATATCGCAATCTTGTCGTGGAAGAAAAAATATTACCCAACATCGTCGACTACGATGAAAACTACTCTGTTTCACAAGCAATTCAAGATATCGAGACAGAAGCGCATCGCGACGACCTAATCATCTTTTTCCAGCGGCTATTCAGAAGTATCGTGGTGGAGGACATCAAGAACAAAGAACCGTACACGATTTCTCTGGGGCTCAAGATGGGTGAGGATGGGACGATTACGATGGACAATCTGCCGCTCACTAGTGAGGAAGCAGAGAAACAAAATCAACTGCTCCTTTGTCTCAGTATCGACCCAAAAGATGCATCAGCTCTCAAAGAACTAAAAAAACTCTACGAAACAAAAGAAAACCCGTCAAAATCGGCTGAACAGCTTTTTCCAAAAATTGTTGTTTTAAAGGACGGTGATACAACACTATCATCTCTTAGTGCCAATGCTATGTATGACATAGAAACTCAGGAAATTTATATATGCAAAGATAATCTATCGATCTTGAATTGCCTCACTTTGATTCATGAATCCACCCACCACCTGCAAGATTTATATGCGCAAAGTATGGGAGGCGTAGGATTTAGACCCCTCACAAATGATGTCAGGTTGCCCAATAAAGTTGTTATTGAAAAGGAAGCCGAATCTCGCAAGATAAATCTTCATCCTGATCCTTACTATTCCGCAAAGCAACTAGAAAAAAAATTGAAAGCAGAGGTGGCTGAATTTAAAGCAAGCAACAAGACGCTTACCAAGGAAGAATTACAAAAACATTTGAAGCCCTCTCTGGGCATGCAAGCAGACGAAGTATTTCCCTACCTGACAACGGCACAAGCGTACGCAGCAACCCTGAAAAACTTCAACCTTAAGGGCAATTCTAAATGGGAAAAACTTGCCATGGATGCCTATGAACGGCGAAAAGACATTGAGAAAAATATCTCTTCTCTCGAAAAATCGAAAGCGCTCGGCCGGAGAAATATGGTCTACCCAACTTACTCCTCATTAACTGCACAAACGGATGCTATCATGATGATTTATAATAAAAGAAAATCAGAAATGCTTGCGAACAAAAAACTGACACCGGAACAGAAATCGAAAATCATGGCCTTCGATCCCCTCACCGGCTCAAAAGAATTCTTCGACATTAAGCGTAAAGTGCTCAAGGAGCTTGAAGATGAAAAAAACAAGAAGCCAGAAAATAAGATCGAAAAAAACTAATAAAACGAAAAAAATAATCATGTTTAAAAATAGACCACTCAATAAATCAATCCCAGCCCTCATGCTCACCATCATCCTCTTGTGGAGCTACACGAGTGGGGCGATTTTCAAAAAAAATACCTTTGTGGCTGCAATGAGCACAATGGCATACCCAACATTCAAGCAGCTCATCAAAAAAGAGACTATTGATGAACAGGAGCTTAAACTATTCTACCGAGGCCGGTTTGAGGATATCGTTAAAAATAACATAAAAAATAGTGAACCCTACACGCGATGCCTGGGGCTTAAAATAACCAACAATGACAAGCTCACCATGGACCGGTTGCCGACCACTGATGAAGAGGGCGAAAAGATCGCCGTACTCTTTGCGCAGCTGTACCAGGACCAAAGCAATACAAACCTCCTCAGTAAGGTGCAAGATTTTTACAAGGGCAAAATAAACGTCACCAAGAGCGCTGATCCCTTTTTCCCCGAGATTGTCGTCAAAAGTAAGAGCGAACTGATAGAGCATTTTAAAAAATTGAACAACGTTACCAGCGCGCCAAAAGAACTGAATGCCCTTTTTGATCCGACACTCATGAAAATTATCGTCACTAAAGAGGGACTCGGTCTCGAAAATTGTCATGTAATGTTTCACGAATTTACCCATCTCCGCCAACTGAGGCATGGGCTTGAACTATGCGCTGGCTACTACCGGACGCTCAAAAAACCAACACTACCCTTGGCTCTGGCCATGGAGCTTGAGGCGGAGTTTAACGCCATCCACGGCCACCCGAACAAAAAATATCTCCTCAATCAGTACGAAAAAAAACTCTCCAAAGCCACCTATCAAGATCAAAAGGCAATGATAAAAGAGGTACAAGCAAACTTCCCCTACTTCACCGCCCCGTTTAGCTGTGGCTACCTCGCCACTAACTTTGGTTTGAAACTAGATCCCAAACTAGAAAAAACCGTCAAAGAGGGTACGGAACTGTTCTTCATGATGATTGGCATGGCCATACAAAAGCAGAAGGCTATGATTGAAAAAGAAAAGAATGGGACTAAAATCTTTGGTATGGGCGGCACGGACTATCCAGAAAAGGTTTTTAAACTCAAGGAAAAATTTGGGCTCAACCCAAAAGAATAGCACCAAACCCTAGACGGGAGGACGTGGCATGCAGTACTTTCATATAAAAGTAGCACTATGCGCCGCACTCGGTGCAGGCGCGCTGTTCTGTATGAGCGGGGAGACCATGCCAAAAAAAAATCAGCCTCAAAAAAATTTGAGCACCTATAAGGCCAAACGGGACTTTTCAAAGACCGACGAACCATCTGGCGCCCAAAAAACAGACCATAACAAACTCCCCATCTTTGTCGTCCAACGGCACGATGCAAGCCACTTACACTACGACCTGCGGCTCGAAAATAACGGCGTACTCACCTCATGGGCCGTCCCCAAAGGGATTCCCACAAAAGTTAACGAGAAACATTTAGCAGTTGAGACAGAAGACCACCCACTTGGTTACGCCGACTTTGAGGGCGTAATCCCACCCGGTAACTACGGCGCGGGCACAGTTAAAATATGGGATAGCGGGACCTTTAAAAATATCACCAAGGACAAAAATGGGCAGATTATGCCCATCGACCAATGCCTTAAAAAGGGGCGACTGAAGGTCGTATTTGATGGCAAAAAACTGCGCGGACAATACGTTTTTATCAAGACAAAACTTGCAAAAAAATCAGCCAAGCCAAACTGGCTGCTCTTTAAAATGGCGCCGGATGCTGGTGAGCATAGCCGCACAATAACGCTCAACCGACACAAACTAACCCTCACGCACGAAGATAAAGTGCTCTTTCCCGACACAAAAATTACCAAGCACGAGGTCAACGAATACTACCGCCTGATAGCGCCCTGGATGCTCCCCCACATAAAAAACCGGCAGGTCGCCATGCTCCGCATGCCTGATGGCATCGGCGGAGAAATTTTTTATCAAAAGAACATGCCCGAAAATTATCCTGCGTGGATGGGCTCGGCAACGCTTGAGCGGAAAGAAGATGGGCTCATACGGATGATTGTTGCCAATAATGCCGCCACCCTCGTCTATCTGGCCAACCAGTACTGCATAACCCCACACGTCGGACTGGGCAGAACGGATAAACCAGAGCTTCCTGATCGGATGATCTTCGACTTTGATCCATCGCCAAAAAATAGTTTTTCACAGATCTGCCACGCAGCACTGCAGCTCAAAGAGCTTTTGGAATCGATCGGGCTGGTACCCTTTGTTATGACCACCGGCTCACGGGGCTTGCATGTTGTTGTACCACTCACCCGGCGCGCCAATTTCGACACCGTACGCGCCTTTGCCCACGCTATCGCGGAACGGCTCGTCGCCGCAGACCCCAAAAACCTCACCTTGGAGGTCCGCAAGGACGCACGCGGGGGACGGATCTACGTCGATAACAGTCGCAACGCCTACGCTCAGACTTCGGTGGCACCCTACGCCCTGCGCGCCAAGCCAGCTGCCCCCGTGGCAACGCCGCTCACGTGGGATGAGCTTGCAGACAAAAAATTGACCCCGCAAAAATACACCATCAAAAATATTTTCAAACGGCTGGAGACCAAGGGGGATCCGTGGGAAAAGATCACGCAGAGCGCGCGGTCGGCCGTCAAGGCGCAGAAAGAACTTGATAAACTCGCTATGCCCGCCACCCCATAATATCGTGCGCAACGGTCAAACCCGTCATCACCACTGCTTCAACACCCCCACCAAACAGCGCTGAGGCGCTGGCCAGATAGAGGCCACGGATCGGCGTTTTAAAACTCGGCAGTTTGCCACCGTGTGAAAGATCAAAGCCATAACACGCTCCCGCAGGTGCTCCACACCACCGCTCAAACGACCGTGGCGTCAGAACCTCACTCCAGACCATATGGTGACGAGCTCCCGGCGCGACCCGCTCACAACGTGCCAGCGCACGCGCTACAAACCCCTGTTTGTATGTTTTATACTCTTGATCTCCGGCAGGCACACGTGCGTATGATTCCACAAAAAATGTCATCATATTCACCGTCTTACCACTTTTGTCAGACGATATAACCAGGTGAAAATTCTTATCAAGATCAACCATATGCGCCGGCAATTGCGCGACGCGATCAACCCACCCATCCCCACTATCAGTAAAACCAAGCTGCACAACAACGGCAGACTGCGCAAGCGGAAGGGAAGCAATCTGTCCGCGCCATGCCGATGGAACCACGTCGTGAGCAAGCAGCTGCGTAAAAACTCTCTGGGCATGCACATTAGCAACGACTATCCGGCTCTTGAAAATCCGGTCCCCAACCCGCACGCCGCTCACACCGCTAGAGTCGGTCAAAATCTTGTCCACCCGCTGCCCCGTGAGCACCGTCGCGCCATGTGCAATCAAAAAATCTCTAAGCCGATTGACCAGTAACTGGCACCCCCCCTTTGGGGAAAAACTACCATTAATAAGGGGCATGATTACGGCGAACACGCCGATAAAAGCTGGCGTTGTTTTTGCGTCAAGACCAGCATAGCTGAGCAGCTGCCCCCAGAAATTTTTAAGTTCTGGGTCAACAAACCACGTGTCAATCTTTTCCTGAAAAGTGCTCCGCGCCCACGTCGCCGTCATGCGGTGGCCGAGAATGTAGCCAGGAAAGTACACCAGCCCATACGCCCTGATAAAATCCATCGGCATCAGCGGCACGCCAAATCGTGCAACGGTCTCACCATAACTTTCAGCGTACACGGCACACGCCTCGCGCAAAAAGCCCTCTATCGCAGATTTCTCTTGGGGAAAGTAGACGCTCAGTTGGGACCTGAGAGCGTCAGCATCACCGTCCAGCAACAACTTTTTATTCCGATAGGTTATCTGACGGATGATGGACGTAAAATAGTCTTGCACACGGGCGTCAACAAGATCGAGCAGATAGCGCACTGGGCCTGGGTTACCACATCCAGTGACATCGGTCACGCCAGCACTCATGTCTGTATTGTGTCGCTCAAATGATGTATAAAATCCACCAACGTGCTCCTGCGCCTCGAGCACGAGAACGCGATACCCCTGTTTGGCGAGCGGCACGGCACAGCTCAAACCACCAAGCCCTGCCCCAACAACAATAACGTCATAGGTGTCTGGTAAATAGGTTTTTGGCAAACATGCATGGACAGAAGACTCGATAGGCACGTACCAGCGTGCGGCGCATGAAATATCTGAACATGACCGGTCCTCAAAGACCAGCTTCCACGTGTCAAACCCCACTAAAAAGAGCCCCAGCAAAACCAGGGCTCCTGTAAAAATACTTTTCATACAGGACTTCCTCAAAATATCCAAAGATTCGATCTAAAGATATTTTTATTCTGCAAATATCTGTTTTATGATGAATGGATCGCAATTCCGCTCGCCCTGAGGAGCGCGTTAGCGCGTCTCGAAGGGTCCCTGCGAGCGGGCTGCGGCCCGAAAAACAGCGGGAATTTTCGTGGGTTTATTTTTGAAAAGTTCCCAAATATGAAGTTTTCAATAGTAGACATGGGCGAGAGAACCCTTCGAGACGCGCTAACGCACTCCTCAGGGCGAGCGGAGTTTATGAAATTACCCTTCTGGCTCGAATCTTTCAAACATTTGATGAAGTCATTTTCACAAACCTCAGCCAATCAAGGACACGCTTCGTAACGAATATACTTCACCGCCTCAATACCCGCTTGCCCACCAAAACCAGCTGCTATAAATCCTTGGTTATAACGCTGCCCCACATCGGTAACCGTACCTGCGGCAAAGACCCCTGGCAGATCGGTCAGAACACCACCATCACGCGTTATGATATAACCGGCTGATGTCACTGGTAGATAATCTTTGAACATGGCACTGTTGGGCGCATGGCCGATTGCCAAGAAAACGCCGTCAGTTGCAACCCGTTCGACCACTCCCGTAAGGTTATCACGCAGACGTACAGCGACCACCTTTTCACCGTTGCCAACAACCTCAACCACCTCTTTATTAAAGATCACCTTGACGCGATCTTTGGCGTCGCAGAGCCGCTCCTGCATAATTGCTTTTGCGCGCATCTGACGCCCGCGCACGTAGACCGTCACGCTCTTTGCATATTTTGCAAGATGGAGTGCTTTGTCGACAGAAGAGTCACCAGCTCCAACTACTACCACATCCATACCCTCATAGAGCGGTGCTTCGCAGAGCGCACAGGTGGCAACACCGCACCCCCAATACTCTTGCTCACCCGGAACATTGAGGCGCCGTGGCGATGAGCCAGTGGCGATAATAACTGCACGTGCGTACCAGGTACCGCTCTCAGCTGAAACCAATTTATAAGGGTAGATGGAAAAGTCGACAGACTCGATAATGTCGTCTACAAACTCAACACCAAGCGCTTTAACCTGGGCGATAAACCGATCCATAATCGCACTACCGCTATCATGGTTGACACCAGGCCAGTTAAAGACGTCATAGGCGCCGGTAATGGCACCACCCGGATTGCGGTCGAAGATAACCGCGCCGCCTTTGAGGCGTGCACCCCCAACATAGAGACCCGCTGCAGCACCGGTAGGGCCACCACCAATGATTGCAACATCGACACGGTGGTCTTCTGCAGACAGGCTCGCTGAAAAACAGCACAGGCTGCACAACAACAGGCTATATAATTTTTTGTACATACCAGACTCCTTTGATAATCAAAACAAATACCAAGCAAACTTTTTTTAACCAACAAGATGAATAGAGCTTTAGGGTTTCCCGGGTGCGGATCTTTATGCCTCAATTTTCGGTATGGCATAACTTTCTCACAGAAAAATCGAATCTTTCAAACGCTTAACAGAGCCACAGCTCTCTTAGATTTAAAACAAAAAACCCCCGCATAAAAGTGTGGGGGTTTTTACGAAGTTTACTGCTTACACCCATTCAAGGCGCGCCATATCCGCAGTATCGCTCAACCGGCGACCCATCAGATAGATACGCGTATACCCGCCTGGACGCTCAACATATCGTGGCGCAATTTCAGTAAAAAGCTTTACTATTGCTTCTTCTTTGTAAGGCAATAACGCCTTAATGCGACGACGATTATTAAACGTATTTCCCTCGCGGGCAATAGTTACAAGACGCTCAGCCAAGCTACGCAACTCTTTAACGCGCGGCTTGGTGGTCGTCAAACTTCCATGAAGAATAAAGGTAATGAGCTGGTTACGCAAGACCGCACGACGGTGCGGTTCCTTCATATTCAGCTTTCTGCCAGATTTTTGATGCTCCACGGTTATTCTTTCTCTTTTAACGTCTTAAGATCAGATTCATCAATATCCATACCGAACGATAAGCCAACGTTCTTAATACCGTCTCTTACCTCTTCGAACGACTTACGACCAAAGTTTTTAATCTTTTGAAGCTCTTCTTCGGTTAGATTTACCAAGTCGATTATACGTGTAATGCCCGCATTAATGAGACAGTTGTGTGCACGAACCGAAAACTCAAGCGCATCAATTGGCTTGAGCAAGAGCTCCACAGGAATACCCTGAAGCTGCTCACTCGCCTCTTCTTTCGGCTCTTGAGCAACCTCTTCAACTTGCACTGCAGAAATTTCGTTAAACGGAATCTCGTCGCTTGTTAAAAAGTGCTCTAACTGCGTACGCAAAACAGAGACCGCATAATTGACAACATCAACTGGCGTCTCGGTGCCATCGGTATGCACCGAAAGCGTCAGACTGTCATAGTCGATATTGCTACCAACACGCGTCTTTTGCACATCATATGCAACTTGGCGCACTGGAGAAAACATTGCATCTAGATGGATACGACCATCTTCTTGTAACGCCTTACCAATTGGCCACTTTGCAGCGCAATAACCACGACCAGACTCAACAAAAAATTGTACATCAAGCGTGCCACCAGCGGCAACGTGTGCCAAGATGTGCTCAGTGTTTAAGAGTTCTAAATGTTCATCAGCAACGATATTTGCTACCGTCGCCTCTGCTTCACCCTTAATCAAAAGCCGCATCTGACCAGGCTGCCCCGTCTTATTCCGCACCACTATTTCTTTGATGTTTAGAATAAGCTGCATAGTGTCTTCCACAACACCTGGCAACGCCGAAAACTCGTTGTTTACGCCTTTTATAACAACCGCCGTAACCGCAGAACCTTCGATGCCCCCCAAAAGAATGCGCCGGAGCGCGTTACCGAGGGTGACGCCAAATCCTGGTTCCAGCGGCTGGGCAATAAGCTGACCCTGCACTGCGGTTAACGTCTTTTTATCCCAGCCCACCTTTGGAATGGTCAAAGGCTGATATACTTTCTTTTCCATAACACCTCCAACACCCTCACCAGTCGATCTATTCACAACAACCTCGGTCCATTAACACTTACTTCGAGTACAACTCGACGATGGCGTTTTCGTTGACCTGCATCTGAATGTCGGCACGCACCGGTAGACGCAACACTCTGCCACGCCGACCTTTTTTATCGTGCTCAAGCCACTCAGGAGCCTTACCTGCCCCGCCACGTTTATCTACTACTTCTTTGACAAAACCCTCTTTACCCTCTGAACGAGGTGCTAACGAGACTTCATCATCTACTTTAACAAGATATGACGGCGAAAAGACCTTCTTACCATTTACAAACACATGGCCATGCACAACAATCTGGCGTGCCTGCGCACGAGTCGTTGCCAATTTAACGCGGAATACCACGTTATCAAGACGACGCTCAAGCAAACTCAAAAGCATCTCACCCGTTGCCGAGCGGCTCTTGACCGCTATGCCAAAGAAACGCTTAAATTGGCGCTCACGCATACCATATGTCTCTTTCAGCTTCTGCTTCTCTTGCAGTTGCCGCCCATATTCGGTTACCTTGGTTGCCCGCTTGGTAACCATACCTCTCTGTTTTTGCTCTTCACGTCCCTCGCGACCTTCGCGACGTCCTGATTCACGAGCCTTACGTTCATTAGAAACCATATCGTCTCACCACAAATGCTGTTCTACTTATACCCGGCGCTTCTTCGGCGGCCGACATCCATTATGGGGCAAAGGTGTCACATCTCTGAGCACCGTTACCGAATAACCCTGCGCCTGAAGCGCACGTACAACCGAATCACGACCCGATCCCGGACCATGAAGGTTAACTTCAACCATCTTGATACCAAGTGGCAACATCTCTTTTGCCAAGAAACTACCCACCTGCGAACCCGCAAACGGCGTCCCTTTTCTCGAGCCCTTAAAACCAAGACGTCCTGAACTGCACCGTAAAAGCACATCACCCTCTAGCGTTGTCACTGAGGCCAACGTATTGTTAAAGGTTGACTGCACATGTACCAATGCCGTCTCGACCTGGCGCCGCGACTTTTTTGTTTTTTTAACGTAGGCCATGCCCTCTTAATCCTTATTTCTTAGTAACCACTCGTTTCATCGCAACCGCAGCACGACGTGGACCCTTACGCGTACGCGCATTTGTCTTTGTCCGCTGACCACGAACTGGCAAGCCACGCTTGTGACGATACCCACGGTACGAACCGATCTCCATCTCAACCCGAATATTATTTCGGATCTCGCCACGAAGATCACCCTCGGTCACGTAATTATCCGCAACTTCACGTTGAATCGAGGCCACCTCGGCTTCTGAGAGCGCTTTAACACGCCTTGTGCCGTCAATATTTAATTTGCCCAAAATCTTTCGTGAGTTATTTATCCCAATACCATAAATGTATGGGAGTGCATACTCGACGCACTTATCATTCGGAAGATCAACACCCTGTATTCTAGCCATACCTTACCTTAGAATCTCGCTCTTAGAAAATTCCTGCAAGCCATCTCAATTACCCTTGACGCTGTTTGTGCCGCGGATTCGCCTTGCACAGAATTCTAACAATCCCATTACGACGTACAACGGTACACTTGCGACACATTTTTCGCACTGACGTCTGCACTTTCATGAAGTATCCTTATAAACTAACTAATGTTTCTTATACCGCAGTACGATTCGCCCGCGCGTCAGGTCGTACGGTGAAAGCTCAAGTGAAACTTTGTCACCTGGCAAAATACGGATATAGTTCATCCGCATCTTTCCAGACACATGACCCAAGATCACATGCCCACCCTCAATCTCGACACGAAACATCGCATTTGGCAGCGTTTCACGCACTATACCATCTACGCGAATGACATCGTCTTTCTGCTTATTCTTCATCAACTTCAGCTCACCCTACAAACGCGTGACCACTTCTGGCCCCGCTTCGGTCACAATCACCGTATCTTCAACATGTGCTGCCAAACCACGATCAACCGTACACGCAGTCCATCCATCAGATGCAACCTCAACGTGATAGTCACCCTGCGTAATCATAGGCTCGAGCGCAAAGACCATGCCATCTTTTAAGACAGGCCCTTTACCAGGAGCACCATAATTCGGAATTTCTGGTTCTTCATGCATGCGCCGCCCAATACCATGGCTACAAAAGTCGCGAACAACCCCAAAGCCACGACGTTCTGCTTCACCCTGAATGGCTGCCGAAACGTCTGATAGACGTGCACCAACCACTGCTTGAGCAATGCCCGCATCAAGCGCTCTCGTAGCCGCATCGACGATCTCTTGCGCAGCAGGGGAGACCCGGCCAACACAAAAGCACCGTGTCATGTCAGCACAAAAACCCTTCCATGACGCACATATATCAACTTTTATTAAATCTCCCTCAGCAACCTTAACGGTAGCCGACGGGATACCATGCACCAATTCATGATTTTTCGAAATACAACAAGAGTGACGATAGCCCTTATAACCCTTTGATTGAGAGATAAGCTGCCGCTTTTTAAGCTCCCGCTCAACCCAATCATGAATCTCAGCTGTCGTTACACCCGGCACAATGACCTCGGGTAAGAAGACAAAAAGCTCTGCCAGGCGTGCACCAGCACCCCTAATAACAGAACGAGCTTTTAGACCTCTTATCGCAATCATTTTGCCCCTATTTCTTTCAGATCAACCTGCAAACCATGAACCAGCTGATCAAAAACTTCTTCTAACGACCTATTAACATCTATCCGTACTGGCGTCCGTCCGGTCTGTTCGTAGTACTGAATGATACCCCGCGCATGCTCATGATATGCAGCAAGACGTTTTTTAACCGCCTCAACGGTATCATCACTCCGCACAATCAACGATGCATTACAGCGATCACAAACCCCCTCAACTGCCGGCATTAACGCTGGCTCAATTGTCGAATAAGTGGCACCGCATACGCTATTTGAACAGATCCGTCGGCTTGTCAAACGCTGTTCAACAATAGCATCATCTACGTCGAGCACCACAATCTGTACAACAAATCGTGAGAGCCGTTCATCAGTCCGCAACATCTGATCCAGAGCACGAGCCTGAGCAACCGTTCGAGGAAAACCATCCAGGATCAATGTCGTAAAACTATTTTCATGATCCACGAGCCATGAAGACACGGCCCCGATCATCAACCCATCAGAAATAAGTTTACCAGAAGAAATAAAAAAAGCTATCTGGCGCCCCTCTTCTGATCCATCCGCGGCCCGCCACCGGCAGAGATTGCCGGTGGAGACCTGTTGATATTTAAGCCGATCGACGCACAACTGCGAAAGAGATCCCTTACCTGCGCCAGGAGGCCCAAGAAAAATGATTATCGCTCGCTGCATGTTACGCCACCGCCTTACTATTTTTCACGCGACCTACCCTCAAAAAGCCACCATATTGGCGGTCAATGAGGTAAGACTCAATCTGGGACGAAAACTCGAGCGCCACGCCAACGGCGATAAGCAGCGAGGTTCCCCCAAGATAGAATGGCATGTTAATGAGAACCGCAAGTATGTTTGGCAAAATAGACAAAATACCGAGATAGAACGCACCAACAAGCCCGATCCGCGTAAGAATATGATAGAAAAAATCGGCCGTACTTTTACCCGGGCGGATACCTGGGATAAAGCCACCATTCTTCTTCATCTGATCTGCTAACTTTTCCGGGTTGTACACCATTTCCATATAGAAATATGTAAAGAACACGATTAATCCAAATTGGAATACGTTGTACAGGAATCCGGTAGGAACAAACGAGTTATAGAGTGTATTAAAGATCTCAAAACGTCCCGATAACATCCGGAATAAAACCACCGGTAATTGTAAGAATGTCGATGCAAAGATCACCGGCATGACACCCGACGTATTGATCTTGAATGGTATGTAGGTACTCTGCCCCCCATACACCCGACGACCAATAACCCGCCGCGCATACTGCACCGGAATCTTGCGATCCCCTTTTTCGAGAAACACTATACATCCCGTCACCAGGACAAAAAATGCAAGGATGAAGAGTGCAACAAAAAAGTGAATGTTGCCCATCTGCACCGCATGAATCGTTCTGAGCACATACTCAGGAAAGCGGACAGCGATACCCGCAAAAATCAGCATCGAACTACCGTTGCCAATCCCCATGAGAGATATCTGTTCACCCAACCACATAACAAACATGGAACCGAGTGTCAGCGACAAGACAAAGATTGCTTTGAACGCAAACCCTGGTTCTATCACAAACCCCGCACTTTCCAGATATGTAGCATACGTGATGCTATACATAATACTCAACCCAAAGGTCAGGTACCGTGTGTACTGGTTAAGGATCTTGTAGCCATAATCCCCCTCTTTGATCAACTGCTCAAAGTAGGGAACCGTCATACTCAGAAGCTGCATAATAATGGATGACGTGATGTATGGACCGATACCAAGCGCAAACAACGTACAGGTAGAAAGATTACCACCTGTCACAACATCGAGATACGCCAGCAACCCACCTGCCGTATCGACTCGTTTCATGTATTCACCAAGAAGCACTGTATTTATACCCACGACCGGTATAAAACAACCAATCCGATATATGATCATCACACCCAACGTAAAAGCAAGCTTTCTCGTGAGCTCGGGAATCCGAAATATATTTTTGAAGTTTCTGAGCAAGACCACGGTCTTACATCTCCTTTATTACGCGCGCCTCTCCGCCTAGCTTCACAATCGCCTCTGCAGCCGATGCGCTGAACGCATCTGCATGTACTTTGAGACGTTTTTTCAATTCACCGCTACCCAAGATTTTTACCCGTGCAGCGCTATGTGAACCGAGTAGCCCCCGTTCAATCAACGTCTCACGTGTAATCTCTTGGTCAGCTTCGAAGAACTGTTCCAGCTGCCCGAGATTGAAAATAACCGTTTCAACACTAAAACGTGAGTTGTTAAAACCACGTTTTGGCAAACGACGTACAAATGGCATCTGTCCGCCTTCAAAGAGCGGGCTTTTCCCCCCTCCAGAACGACACTTTTGTCCCTTCATACCCCGTCCCGATGTACCGCCGCGGGATCCCCCACGACCTACGCGTTTGCGCTTTGTGGAAAGCGCTGCGCGCTCATTAAGCGACAACACCATGGCACCCCTTTACTACTTGTTCTATTGATTTACCACGCAATTGAGCCATGTGGGCAGCCGAACGGCACTTGGAAAGTGCATTGAGCGTCGCCTTAACCAGGTTAACCCCACATCCAGATTGCCCTATAGATTTTGCAAGAACATCCTGCACACCAAGCACACGCATAACCGCACGCACCGCACCACCTGCAATCAGCCCCGTTCCCTTTGACGCTGAACAGAGAACAACATGACTCGCGCCATGATGCCCCTTAACAGAGTATGGCAATGTGCCGCCACGCAGCGGTATGTCAAACAGATTTTTGCGCGCAGTTACTGTTGCTTTGGCAATAGCGGATGAAACATCGCGACTCTTACCAAGCCCTATACCTATTCTACCTTTTCCGTCGCCGGAAACCACAAATGCTGAGAAGGAGAAACGTTTGCCGCCCTTTGTAACTTTCGTTACGCGCCGCACGCTCACCACCGCATCTATAAATGTCGATTCAGCCATCCCAACTAATCCCAATCAATAATATGTAATCTATTCATTAAACCGTCAGGCCACCTTCACGCAGACCGTCAGCAAGCGCTTTAACACGACCATGATAGAGGTATGAACCCCGATCAAAAACCACCTTGCTCACCTTCACGGCAAGCGCGCGCTTCGCCAATTCACGGCCAACCGCCAACGCAATAGCCTTTTTATCGCCACTCAAACCTTCAAGTTCAAGCGATGAACAGCTGGCTACGGTATTATGCACAGCATCATCGATGACCTGCGCGTAAATATACCGGTTGCTACGGAATACCGAAACACGTGGATTACCGGTGCCCCGCAGTTTTGCACGAACCCTCAGCGCACGTCTCTGCGCGCGCTGAGCTATTTTTCTTTTCAATGACACTATCAATTCCCCATCAAACAATTCAGAGCTATCTTATGCCTTTGCCTTACCAGCCTTGCGACGAATCACGGTACCAGTAACATAAACACCAGTTCCCTTGTATGGCTCAGGCGGACGCAACGCACAGATCTTACTGCTCACGTGTCCAACCAATTCCTTATCATTCGCCCACAAGGTTAACAACTGTGCAGTCTTATCGATTTCAACAGTAAGACCCTGTGGAAGCGGAAAATCAATTTTATGGCTATAGCCGAGCGAAAACTCAAGGCCAGCACCCTTCTTGACCGCCTTGAAACCGAGCCCGACAATTGTTATCTGTCTGGTGAAACCGGTCTCAGCGCCTGTAATCTTATTCGCCAACAACGCACGATGTAGCCCCCATAATCTGTTGGTATCAGAAGTCTTCTCAGCTGCAGTAACATGCAACTGACTCTCTTCTATAGCAACCTTCAAGATTGATGGGATCACATGCACACCTTGCGCATGTTTGCCGCTGTAATGGACCTCTTGTCCCTTGATCTCGGCTTTCACCGACCCGAGTGCGATTGGTCTTCTTCCTATTTTTGACATAACCTTGCCCTTACCACACCATACAGAGAACTTCGCCACCAACATTGCGCTGGCGAGCCTCTTTATCGGTCATAATTCCGCGACTCGTCGTCACGATGGAAATACCGAGGCCACCAACTACCCTGCGGAGTTGCGAAGATCCCTCGTAAATACGCTGTCCGGGACGACTTACCCGTGAGATCTCATGAATAACGGCTTCGCCATTAACATACTTGAAAAAGAGCTTAATTCTCTTATGCCCTTCTGGTGTATCTTCAATCGCGAAATCACGAATAAATCCTTCGTTCTTCAAAAGCTCCGCCATCTGCTGCTTAAGCCGCGAATAGGGAGCCGTAGCTGTCCCACGCGAACGAGCAACAGCATTACGAATAATAGTAAGGAAATCACCAATTGTATCAATCGACATTGTAAATCTCCCTACCAGCTTAACTTCTTAACACCAGGCAGAAGCCCGTTGTTTGCCAACTTGCGAACACATAGACGGCACATCTTAAAAAAACGCATATAACCGCGAGGACGTCCGCATCGCGAGCACCGATTACGGTGTCTGACAGATGTTACCGGTATCCGATTATTTCTCTCTACTGAAGCTTTCGTGGCCATTAACGCCCCCTACCTGATTGTTTGGAAAAAGGCATGCCAAGCTCCTTGAGCAATGCAATCGCATGCTCATCGGTCTGCGCAGTCGTGCAGATTGTCACGTTTAAACCGTGCAATTTATCACCCGCGCCAACAGCTTCAGCCTCAGGAAATATGTTCCATTCCTTCACACCCAAATTGTAATTTCCACGTCTGTCACACTTTGCAGGGACACCCTGAAAATCACGAACCTTGGGAAGCGCCAAATTTATGAGTTTATCGAGAAAGGCGTACATACGCGAACCGCGCAATGTAACACACACACCAAGCGGCATGCCTTCCCGAATTTTAAAACCGGCAATCGATTTGCGAGCAACAGTCCTTACAGGAACCTGCCCGGTAATCGCCTCGATCACCTTACTAACCACAGTCAGTTCTTTTGTATCACCGACTGCTTCCTTAACGCCGACGTTCACCACGATCTTGGAAACCTTTGGCACCTGCATTATGTTCTTCAGGCCCAGCATTTCACGAAGCTTCGCACGCGCGGTCGTCTCGTACATTTTCTTGAGGCGGTTGCTTGCCGCACTCACACCTTGAGCATTACTCATACTTTATCCTGCCTTTGCAGCGAATATCTCTGAACACTGTTTCAATTTAAATCCGCTTGACATTCGATGCACTAACCCAGCTCTCTTGACTATGTATTCCAGATTTTTTGCCACGCTGTGTCTTTGCATGACACTTAACTACAGCAACATTCTGTACTTTTACTTTACCCTTTTTGTGCGAAATATCAATCACAGGGCCCGTCTTTCCCGCATCATCCCCTGTGAGAATTACTACCACGTCGTTTTTCTTTATATGCATCGCAAAACCTCTCACAAAACTTCTGGGGCTAATGAAACTATTTTTGAATAACCGAGCGCACGCAATTCACGCGCCACAGGACCAAAAATACGGGTACCAATAGGCGTAACATCATCAAGCGATTTGATAATAACAGCCGCATTGTCACCAAAACGGATGTAGCTACCATCCTCACGCCGAAGCTCTTTACGCGTTCTTACGATAACCGCAGTCACGATATCACTCTTTTTGACAGTCGCACCTGGTGTTGCTTTCTTGACTGCACACTTGATGATATCGCCTATCTGCGCTCTCTTCTTGCCGGAACTACCAACAAGGTGAAAACACAAAAGATCGATTGCACCAGAATTATCTGCCGCCCTAAGATAAGTCTCTTTATGTATCGACATAGATCCCCCTTACTTACCTTGCGCTGATTGATTTAAAACCTTGGTCAGATGCATATATTTCGTTTTAGAAATATGACGCCCTTCACTAATTTCAACGGTATCACCAACATGTGCTTGTGATTGCTCATCATGCACTTTGTAGGTCTTGTCTGTCCGCACAACTTTTTTGTATTGCGGATGGACAAAAGAACGCGGTACCCGCACCACGATAGTCTTCTGCATCTTATCAGATATGACTTCGCCCACTAAGGTAGGCCGCAGCTTCTTCTCTGTTTGTTGGTCGTTCATGCAACCCTTCCTCTCTTCTGCCGAAGCACTGTCAACACACAGGCTATGGAACGTTCAAGCTTCCCCTTATCCGAAGAATAAGAAGCAATTTGAGATGTCGCCGCACGTAAACGGAGATGCAACAATTCGCGACGCAATTCTTCAGCCTTGACTTCAAGCTGCTCGGGCATCAGATCTTTTATATCTTTTGTTTTTATCTGTTTCATTTTATTCCGCCGTCTTTTCTTCACGTCTCACAATACGGGTCCTGATTGGCAATCTACAGGCAGCAAGGCGCAACACCTCTTTTGCCGTTGCCTCATCAAGCCCGGAGATTTCAAACATTACCCGGCCACGTTTCACTGCGGCTACCCAGAGCTCAACGCTGCCTTTCCCCTTACCCATACGAGTTTCAGCAGGTTTTTTTGTAACCGGCTTATCGGGGAAAATGCGCAGGAATACCTGGCCCACTTTCTTAAGTTTTCTCGAAAGTGTGACGCGGATAGCCTCGATCTGCTGAGCCGAAACCCACCCAGGCTCAATCGCCTGAAGGCCGAACTCACCAAAATCAACGGTCCGCGCACCCTTTGAAAGGCCACGCAACGTTCCCCGTTGCACTTTTCTATACCTAATCTTCTTTGGCATCAACATGATTACATCTCACCTGCTGTTAAACGGCAATATTATATTCGCCCTTGTAGATCCACACTTTTACCCCGATAATACCGTAGGTAGTAAGTGCTTCTCCAAGAGCATAATCAATGTCTGCACGAAGAGTATGAAGTGGTACTGAACCGAGACGTACCCATTCTTCACGGGCGATCTCAGCTCCGCCCAAGCGACCTTTAACCCTGATTTTTATACCACGGGCTCCGGCGCGCATAGCATCTGAGGCAGCCTTACGTGTAGCTTTTTTAAAGCTTGCACGATGTTTAAGCTGGTCAGCTATACTATCCGCAACCACCTGGGCTGCAATTTCAGGTTTCTTGATCTCTTGGACCGAGACCTCAACGTTTAATCCACCAAGAACCCGTGAGAGCTCTTTGCGTAACGATTCGATCTCCTGACCTTTCTTACCAATGACCGTGCCAGGACGTGCTGAATGAACAACCACCCGCATAATATCGCCAGCACGCTCAATCTCAACTTTTCCAATTTCAGCGGTTGCCAAATGTTTTTTCAAATAATCACGCACCGCGAGATCTTCGGCTAAAAACTTTGCATAATCGCATCGACGCGCAAACCAGCGCGACGAGTGGGGTAAATAAACCCCTATGCGAAACCCTGTCGGGTTTACCTTCTGTCCCACACTAAACCTCTTTGTTCTTGGATTTAGATTCAACTACAACGGTTATATGACATTGCCGTGAGCGCTGTGGCGACGTACGCCCCTGAGCACCCGGCTTGCCATAACGCCGGATCGGCCCCTGGTCTATCCGTACCTCGCTAACAACCAAATCCGCTGGAACAATCTGTTCGCGGTCTTTGGCATTAGCTACTGCAGATGCAAGCACCTTTTGCAGCGGCACCGATCTCTGGGTACGATACATTGTTAACCATTGTAGCGCATCAACCGCCTTTTTACCACGAATAACATCGGCAAGAGGCCGTATTTTATACGGGGAATACCAGACGCGCATCGTTTTTGCTGTGAATTTCATCTATACGTCCCCCTATGCCTTTGACGGTGAAGCAGATGGCGCAGCTTCAGACTTACGCTGACCGCTGTGCAATCTAAATGTACGCGTCATAGCAAACTCACCAAGACGGTGTCCTACCATGTTTTCGGTAATAAATACCGGCACAAACTTTCTTCCGTCGTGCACCGCAATAGTAAGCCCCACAAAATCGGGGATTACCATGCTGCGCCGTGACCAAGTTTTAATAACTTCACGTTTACCACTAGCTTTGACGCGATCAACTTTTTTTGTAAGTGATTCGTCAACAAAAGGGCCTTTTTTCGCAGATCGAGCCATATCAATTTCCCGTTCTTACTTTCTTCGTTTCAATATCAGTGAGCTCTTACGACGCCGCGTTTTGGCACCCTTAGCATTCTTACCCCATGGAGAAACAGGTATCTTGCCGGATTTCGACTTACCTTCACCACCACCCAATGGGTGATCGATAGGGTTCATAGCAATACCACGCACCGTTGGACGGATACCCATCCGACGTGTACGACCAGCCTTACCTATCGAAATGTTCTTGTGATCAGCATTGCCAAGCGTACCAACGGTCGCCCAACAGTCCTGATGGACCAAGCGAATTTCACCCGATGGCATCTTTAACGTTGCATACTCGTTTTCCTTGGCAACAAGCTGAATGCCTGTTCCCGCACTACGAGCAAATGTTCCGCCAGATCCTGGTGTAATTTCAACGTTATGTACCACAAATCCAACGGGAATGCTGCGCAAAGGGAGACAGTTACCTGTCCGTGCCTCGACCTGCTGTCCCGCCATAACAACGGAACCCACAGTGAGCCCTTCTGCAAGTAATATATACTGTTTCCGCCCATTTTGATAGGCTACAAGCCCAAGACGCACATTGCGGTTTGGATCATACTCCACCGCAACTATCTTACCGGGAATATCACGATCAGAGCGATTAAAATCTATCATGCGATAGAGCCGCTTGTGACCACCCCCACGATGCCGCACCGTGATGCGCCCATACGCATTACGACCGCCACTTTTGTGCAAGCCGACGGTTAAATTGCGCTCTGGACGCTTCTTGGTTATATCGCTCGAATCGACATACGACTGGAATCGTAATGATGCGTTTCTCGGTTTTCTTCGTACAATTGCCATACTCAATCCACCCCTATGCTGTACGAGCTTTATCGCCAGACGCGTACACAGCTGGTGTGTCGACACCCAAGTTCACTTGAGTACCTTCACGCAGCGTAATAATCGCCTTCTTGCGCACCGCACCAACGGTTTTATGACGACCAACACGCCGCACACGTCCTTTGGTAACAATAATATTTATACGCTCAACCTCGACATTGAACAATTTTTTCAACGCCTCAGCAATGAGCGGTTTATTTGCCTTAGGATGCACCTCTAAAACGAGCTGCTTATGCAACTGATTGAGGTCATACGCTTTGTGCGTAGCCCGTGGGCGCCTAATTATTTCGTAAAGACTTAATTCCATGCGCTCACCATATCCTTAAACAACTGTCCATCTTGCCGGAGAAAAATCCAATATGAGCCATTCGAAAGGTCATAGACATTCGGTTGGTCATAAAAGAGTACCTGCACGCCGGCAATATTGGCAAACGATGCCTGAGTCTGGTAGTCATGGGGCGCGACAAAAATCGTCACCTTTTTACCACCAAGTCCCATAGCATCAAGCGCCTGCCGAGCAACCGCCGTTTTTGGCGCATCACCCGACCACGCAATATCCATCGCAACTATACTTCCCGTTTCAATCCGCTGCCATAAAAGCTGCTGGAAAACAGAACGGGTAGACTTGCGCGAAATTTTCAGCCGCCGCGTACGTGGCTGCGGACCAAAAGTCACACCACCACCGCGCCACAGAGGAGAACTTGCTGCACCCGCACGAGCGCGCCCTGTACCCTTCTGTTTAAACGGCTTTTTGTTTGTCTTATTAACATCACTACGACCTTTGCAAGCCACCGTGCCCTGCCGCCAATTCTGGAGCAATACACGTATAGCCGTTGCAAACGCCACCGGCGAACGCATCATATCTTGAGGTTTTGTAAGACCCAAATCTGCTGCCACTACCGCATTTATTTTTGTTCCAAGCGCCATGGTTATTTACTCTTTCTGATGAAAACAACCGTGTTTGCTTTACCTGGCACTGAGCCCTTAACGAGCACAACGCGAGCCGCTGGATCAACCGAAACGATCGACAAATTACGAACCGTCTGATTTTCCATGCCCATGTGTCCTGGCAAACAACGGCCTTTGCGCACACGCCCAGACGTTCTCATGCCTTCAAGCGAACCTGGTCCACGACCAAGTTTATCACCATGGCTAGCGCGACCACCTTTGTGACCATGCCGTTTGACGACACCCTGGAAACCACGTCCCATGCTTACACCCTGTACATCAACCACGTCACCCTGCGCCACAACGAGCTCAGGGCTTACGGATTGTCCTACCTGGTAAGTAGCAGAGGCATCAAGTATGCGCGCTTCACGCACAGCTGCAAAGTACGTTTTAAGCGACTTCAGCCACTCTGCGGAGAACGGGCTATCTTGATACCGTGGACGGATAAATCCAAACTGGATACCATCGTATCCATCGCGCTCTTGCACCTTTACCTGTGTTACTACCCAGTGTGCAGTATCGATTACCGTTACCGGCACCACTGCATGATCGGCAGAAAACACCTGGGTCATGCCTATTTTTCTGCCCCAGAGACCATTGATCATCGATGCATCCTTCTCACTTAATCTCAACATCAACACCAGATGATATGCTCAACTTCATAAGAGCATCCATCGTCTGGTCAGTGGGAGCAACAATATCCACAATGCGCCTGTGCGTAGTCAATTCAAACTGCTCACGCGACTCTTTATCGATATGCGGCGAACGTAAAACGGTGAAACACCGCTGGCGATTTGGCAACGGCACAGGTCCGACAACTTGCGAACCCGTGCGCCGTACCGCCAATACGATCTGTTTAATTGCTTTATCAAGCAACTGGTGATCGTATGATTTAAGAGTAAGGCGAATTTTCTGTTTTTTCATCAACCCGCCACCCTAATCTAAAATATCGATTACCACGCCGGAACCGACTGTTCTGCCACCCTCACGGATTGCAAAACGACCATCTTTTTCCATAGCGATTGGCGAAATAAGCTCAGCCGATAACAACACGTTATCACCTGGCATAACCATTTCACGACCTTCAGGCAACGTCACCACACCAGTTACGTCTGTCGTTCTAAAGTAGAACTGTGGACGATAGCCATTAAAGAATGGGCTATGACGGCCACCTTCGTCTTTGCTCAACACGTAGACTTGGCATTTGAACTTTTTGTGAGGAGTCACCGAACCTGGCTTGGCAAGAACCATACCACGCTCGATACCTTCTTTATCGATACCACGCAGAAGGAGTCCAACGTTGTCGCCAGCCATACCTTCGTTAAGTGTTTTTCTAAACATCTCAACACCGGTAACAACTGTCTTACCCTTGGCACCAAGACCAATAAGTTCAACTTCTTCACCAACCTTGATTCTACCACGTTCAATACGACCAGTAGCAACTGTTCCACGTCCAGAAATACTGAAAACGCCTTCAACCGCCATCAAGAATGGTTTATCAACTTCACGGGCAGGCTCTGGTATCGATGCATCGAGTGCATCCATCAATTTGAGGATCGATTGCATACCGATCTCACTCTGATCACCTTCAAGCGCCTTGAGTGCAGAACCACGTATCACCGGAATTGTGTCACCAGGGAAATCGTACTTCTTAAGAAGATCACGAATCTCTTCTTCAACCATGTCGACCATCTCAGGATCGTCAACCATGTCGACCTTATTAAGATAGACAACCAACGCAGGAACCCCCACGTTTTTGGCTAAAAGAATATGTTCGCGCGTCTGAGGCATAGCACCATCTGCTGCCGAAACAACAAGAATTGCACCATCCATCTGTGCGGCACCCGTGATCATGTTTTTCACATAGTCAGCGTGACCAGGACAGTCGATGTGCGCGTAGTGCCGTTTTGCCGTTTCGTACTCAACGTGCGAAATAGCAATAGTAATACCACGCTCACGCTCTTCTGGCGCGTTGTCGATCTGATCGAAACGACGCTCTTCTGCCCATCCCTTTGCCGCTAACGTCTTTGTGATCGCCGCGGTTAACGTCGTTTTTCCATGGTCGACGTGCCCAATTGTACCAACGTTCAAATGGGGCTTTGTACGTTCAAATACGCCCTTTGCCATCGTTTATCTCCAAACAACTAAAAAACTCTTACCTACAACCACTACTTAGCACTCACTACCTGTTCTTGCGTCGCCTTTGGCACCTTCTGATAGGAATCAAATTCCATCGTATATGTCGCACGACCCTTGGTCATCGAACGCAACTGCGTCGAATAACCAAACATCTCTGCAAGCGGCACCTCAGCGAGCACGATCTGCGCTCCATGCTTATCTTCCATACCCAAAATGCGTCCGCGCCGCGAATTAAGGTCTCCCATAATATCACCAAGATATTCCTCAGGAGTCTCAACTTCAACCTTCATAATCGGCTCAAGAAGACAGGCATCGCCATTACGCATACCCTCTTTCATAGCCAAAGAAGCCGCGACTTGGAAGGCCATTTCGGACGAGTCGACATCGTGGTACGAACCATCAAACAGCGTTGCACGCATATCAACGACCTGGTATCCACCAAGAATACCGGTCTGGATAGCATCTTCAAGTCCCTTCTGGACAGCAGGGATAAATTCACGCGGAATCGATCCACCGACAATGCCATCAACAAACTCAAAGCCCTTGCCCCGCTCAAGCGGTTCAAACTTGATCCAGACATGGCCATATTGACCCCGTCCACCAGACTGCTTAATAAATTTACCTTCGGCCTCAACGGTACGCTGAATCGTCTCTTTATAAGCGACCTGCAATTTACCCTGTGAAGCCTCAACTTTGTGCTCGCGCTTCAAGCGATCAACCACAATCTCTAGATGCAACTCACCCATCCCACGAATCACCGTCTGGCCGGTTTCACGATCAAAAGTGAATCGCAAAGAGGGGTCTTCTTGCGTCATTTTGCGAAGCGCAAGAGTCAATTTTTCGTAATCAGCTTTATTTTTCGGCTCAATAGAGGTCGAAATAACTGGCGCCGGAACGTCAATCTTTTCTAGTATGATCTTCTTTTCCTCATGACAGATGGTATCACCCGTCATAATATCTTTAAGACCAACGATTGCACCGATATCACCAGCTTCCAGCTCAGCAATTTCTTCACGCTTATTCGCATGTAGACGAACCAAACGGCTCACCCGCTCTTTGGTTCCACGCGTCGCGTTATAAATATATGAACCAGATTTCAACGTTCCAGAATAGATACGCACAAAACAGAGCGTACCAAACTGGTCTGTAGCAATCTTGAAAACAAGACCCGCAAGCGGTTCCGCAGGATCAGGATGACGCTCTTCCATCTTACCCGTATCAGGATTTTCACCAACAACGGCTTTAACATCCAACGGACACGGCAGATAGTCGATAACCGCGTCAAGCATCGGCTGTATGCCCTTATCTTTAAAGGCAGTACCGCAAAATGCTGGCACGATACGCCGCTCAAGCACACCCTTACGCAACACCAGCTTAAGCTCATCAACCGAAATTTCTTGCTCGTTTAAAAACTTTTCAGAAAGATGGTCATCAAGCTCGCAGATCTTTTCGATCAGCGCTGCACGCAGCGCTTCAACCCGTTCTTTGTATTCGGCAGGAACCTCATTAACAGAGACAGTCTCGCCACGATCTTCATCACTAAAAGTAAAATATTGGCGAGTCAAAAGATCGATAACACCCGTAAAATTTTCAGACTCTCCAACTGGCATCTGCATCGCAATAGCATTTGCCTGCAATTTGGTGTTCGCATCTTTAATAACTTTGAAATAATCGGCACCAATTCGGTCCATTTTATTAACAAAAATAATGCGGGGGACACGATAGCGATTTGCCTGCCGCCAGACCGTTTCTGTCTGAGGCTGCACACAACCAACACCACAGAAAACCGCGATCACGCCGTCGAGAACGCGAAGCGAACGCCCAACCTCGATCGTAAAATCAACGTGACCGGGGGTATCAATGATGTTAATCTGACAATTTTTCCACCGACAGGTAACTGCAGCCGACTGAATCGTAATGCCGCGCTCACGCTCCTGCTCCATAAAGTCTGTCGTCGCAGCGCCCTCATGCACCTCACCAATCTTATGAGAAAGGCCAGTATAATAGAGAACGCGCTCCGTCACCGTGGTTTTGCCAGCATCAATGTGAGCCGCAATGCCAATATTTCTAAGCTTATCTAATGGTACACTCATTGCTCAACCTTACCATGCGTAGTGAGAGAATGCCCGGTTTGATTCGGCCATCTTGTGAACATCAATCTTTTTCTTAACGGCCGCTCCGCGCCCTTCAGCTGCATCGAGCAACTCGTGCGCCAAGCGCATTCCCATAGTCTTATCAGACCGCTCAGAAGCGTTCAAAATAAGCCAGCGGAACGCAAGCGAACGCCCACGGCGCGCTTCAACTTCTTTAGGAATCTGGTACACGCTACCACCAACACGACGAGGACGGACCTCGATTATTGGGGTAATCTGTTCCATTGCCTTCATATAAAGCTCAAGCGCCATCTCTTTATTGCCACCACATTTTTTGGTCACAAAATCGAGAGCCTCATACACGATCTGGCGGGCAACATGTTTCTTGCCACGCTCCATGATAACATTTATCAATTTCTGAATTGATTCTGAGCCATATTGTGCGTCAACTCCGATGTCACGCACAAAGCTCACTGATCTTCGTCTAGCCATGCCCTGCTACCCTTAACTCTTTTTCGGCTTTTTAGCGCCGTACAATGAACGTCCCTGTTTTCTATTTTCTACACCGGCAGCATCAAGCGCACCACGAATGATGTGATACTTGACACCAGGTAAGTCCTTTACCCTGCCACCACGCACAAGAACCATCGAGTGTTCTTGTAAATTGTGGCCTTCGCCAGGAATGTATGCGGTTATTTCAATACCATTGGAAAGCTTAACACGCGCAACTTTCCGCAACGCTGAGTTTGGTTTTTTAGGCGTTGTGGTAAAAACCCTTGTACACACGCCGCGCACCTGGGGGTTAGCCTGTAAGGCTCTACTTTTTGATTTGCTCTTCTGCCGCACTCTATTCGAGCGGACCAGCTGATTAATCGTGGGCATTACAAAAATCCCTGTCTGATAAAATGGAACTATACGGTATACCTGTTTCCACACTCATTTGCCGTGAACTAGCGTCCACAAAAACTTTTAGAGGGGCTTCTTTATTCTAACTCTTTTGTTAAAATTTTCAACAAAATCCGCCTCAATTTGATTATTATGACATCTGAGATCATTTTTATTGTTTCATTCAAAACAACTTTTATGCTACTATGAAACGTAAGAATTTACACTACATTCTTTCTGATTATAAGATTAACAAAGGGCAATCATGGCATTTTTATCCGTATTTTTGACGACCGCCTATGGTGTTTTAGCACTTATTATTGGCATTTTTGGTTTCGGTCTTCTGATCGGGATGCACGAGCTGGGCCATTTTCTCTTTTGCAAACTTTTCAATGTCAGCACCCCCTCATTCGCCATCGGCTTTGGCCCCAAATTAATTTCCCGAAAAATAGGTGATACCCAGTTTTCACTCGGCATTCTGCCCATCGGCGGATACGTTGAGATAGCCGGCAATGAGGAGCAGGGACAGGGTGAGCAAAAAGAGGCGCATCGGGACGATGAACGATCTTTCAAAAACAAAAAGTTGTGGCAAAAATTGTGTATCATCTGCGGCGGCATCGTTACCAACATACTGTTTGCCTACGTGGTCGTCATTGGGCTCTTTGCATGCGGCATTCCCGCCACCCCCCTCCTATTTCCAACGGGTACCACGATCATTAAGACCGTGCTACCTTCAAGCGCTGCTGCTAGTGTGGGTCTTACAGCGGGCGATACCATTCTTGAATTTGACGGCAAATCGGTCGTCGACAATTTCATCACGCTCAACCAGCTTCTCGCTGGGCGGGCGCAGACTCCCGCGACACTACTTGTTGAACGAGCTGCTGGTCAAAAAGAGTTGGTTACTCTCATGCTCGACAGCGCACCCGTAACAGACAACAGATCAGGGGAAACGCAGAAGAATGGCCGACTTGGCACGGAGTTTGAGTTAGGCCGAGCAATCCCCGCAAAGTCGCTACCTGGCGCTTTTAAAGCCGGATTTAGTACGGCTAACAGATTTTTCATGAGTACTTTCTATGCTTTCAAACACATGTTCGTTAAAAAGAGCACTGAGGGTTTTGGTGGCCCCGTTATGCTCCTCAGAATGACGGCCCAGAGCGCGACACGCGGATGGAAAATCTTCTTCTTATTGCTCGCCTTTATTAGCATGAGCCTTGCGGCACTAAACGTGCTCCCATTGCCAATTTTTGACGGGGGACAAGCCCTTATCTACCTCATCGAGGCGCTTGTGCGTCGCCAACTTCCTGAAAAGGCCAAAACATGGGTATTTATCGCCTGCTGGGGGCTGGTAATTCTCCTGCTCGTGCTGCTCACGGTACGAGACGTGCGAGACCTCTTTGTCTGGCTCGTCAGCCTGATAAAATAGGTTAAAGCGTTGCGCATCTGGCCGCCATTTTGCTACGGTAAGATCAACAGAGGAGGCTTGTGAAAATGAAAATTACGCAATTTATTTTTGGAATACTCGGCATATCACTGGTGATCGGGATCCATGAGTTTGGGCACTGGAGCATGTGTCATCTCTTTGGTGTCGCCACGCCGACAGTCTCGATTGGCATCGGGCCCGCACTCTTCGATCTTCGTGTTGGCAAAACACAGGTCTCGTTTGGAGCTCTGCCGCTCGGCGGCTATGTCGAAATGCTCGGCGCACGCATGCCGGTCCCCGGATTTGAAAAGAGATCATTCGCCACCAAACCGTTTACCCAGAGGGCGCTTATTTTACTTGGCGGCATCCTGTTCAACCTGTTATTCGGGCTGCTCACCCTATTTATAATCAGACGGCGCGAGCGCATGAGACCGCGTGAGAAAAGTGAAGATGACAGTCAAGAGGCTGACCAACAAAAACAGCCCACACAGGGCATTATTGGGCCGCTTGGGATCTTATCGCTCTTGATGAAAAGCTCTGAGCAGGGGAAGAGATTTTACTTCTTTCTTGTCGGGGTTCTCAGCATAAATTTGGCAATCTTTAATCTCTTTCCGCTCCCGTTGCTTGACGGGGGACAGCTTCTGCTGACGACGTACGAGTCGATCACGGGGAACATGCTCAGTGACCTGACCTACGACACGCTCTCGCTCATCACTATTCTGGTTGTTGTGGCATTACTGATCTACACCACGGGACGTGACATTGGGGCGCTCAGAAGAAAAATTTAGAGGAAAAAACAGTAAAAATGGCCTGCACATGTTTTTTACACGTGCAGGCCATGGAATTACTATAAATCAGATTTGTTATGCCGCTTTCGCCGCACCTTTTGCCACAGACGTATCAACCTGTGCCTTGTGTGGATGCTCAGCACCCTGATAGATCTTAAGGCGTTTAATCTGCTGGCGGGCAAGCTTGTTGACAGGCAACATGCCCTTGACCGCGTGATTAATGAGAAACTCATGATCCCGCGCCAATTTTTCTATCGGAGTTGCGCGCCGTTGGCCGCTTCTCCAGCCCGTGTACCAGACATATTCTTTACCGGCCATTTTATCACCAGTAAAAACAGCTTTTTCAGAATTTATCACCACAACATAGTCGCCGTCGTCCGTGTGGGGGGTGTACGAAACTTTATTCTTACCCCGCAAAAGATCGGCTGCTTCACTCGCAAGACGACCGATAACCATATCGGTGGCATCAATCACATGCCAGCGCTGGTCCGTATCTTCTTGTCTGAGAAAAAAAGTCTTATTCATATCCATATGAGATGCCCTTCACGCAATATCGCATATCTAATTTTTTACAAAAACAAAACAGAGGCTCATTTAGAAGTATAAAACAGGTGAAGATTCCGGTCAAATTTTGCCTGTCACTTCCTGTTCGTGTAGACTGGGATCTGTTGTCATCTGTGTAAACAGAGCGGTATATGCGGTTAACAGCTTACAAGAGCAGGAGTTTTTTTATGTCATTCGATTGGATCGTACTCGTTCCACCAGTTGTTGTTCTTGTCTCCGCTGCCGCAACGCGACATGTGATCGCATCGCTCTTTGCAGGCATTCTGACCGCAACAGCCATCTATACCTACTCAACGGCCATTTCACCTTTTGCTTACGTCTTAAAAGCCTTCATGACTATCATAACTAATCCCGACAAAATAACACTTTTTGCCTTCTTAGCAATTTTGGGTACTGTGGTCGAGCTGATGACCCGTTCGGGCGGTGTTGCAGCTTACACCGCGGCCCTCTCAAAAAGATTTGTCGGCAATAAACGTCAGACAGAAAACGCATCTCTCATCACCTCCTGCGTATTTTTTCTCGACGACTATCTCAATAGCCTCACCACGGGAGCAATCATGCGCCCACTAACTGATAGATTTGCCATCCCACGGGTAAAACTGGCCTATCTTATCAATTCGATGAGCTCGCCGCTCGCGCCACTCATCCCGCTCTCATCGTGGGCCGCCGCCATTATTCTCTGTCTGCAGACGGGCGGAGTCTCTGACCATGGCGGGGCAGGTACCCTGATCAATGCCGACCCGCTTATCATATATCTAACCGCCATCCCCTTTATGTTCTACGCAATTTTCATCATCATAACAGCGTTTGTCGTGGTCAATTGCAACATCTCTTTTGGCACCATGCAGCGACAGGAGCTCATCGCTGAAGAATCTGGCAACCTCTTTGGGGGCAAAAGCACGCCTTCCACAAAAGCTGATACTCAACCAAACGGTACCCTCGCAGACTTTTTTGTACCCATAGGCAGTTTCATCGCAAGCGCCCTCTTCTTCTTGCTCTACACCGGCCATTCACGCCTACTTGGTGGTTCAAATAGTTTTATGCAGACACTCCGTTCAACAGACACCATGTTCTGCTTATTGAGCGCAAGCCTCTTTACGCTGGTCGTCATATGCATAATGAGCGCACTGCGTCGCACCTTCTCTATCAAAAAGATTGGCGTGGCCGCAATCGATGGTTTCTTATCGATGAAAAATTCTTTGACCGTGCTCCTACTCGCATTCACCTTTGGCAACATGATAAATTACGATCTGCAGAGCGGTGCCTATCTCGCATCTCTCATCTCAAGTTCGCTCCCCCAGGCAATTCTACCCCTCATAATCTTCTTACTCGCGACGGTCACTACCGCATCAACCGGCTCATCATGGGGCACCATGACCATCCTCATTCCGTTCACCGTTACGACCCTCGCGGGCCTGGCAGTTGGCCCAGCGCCACTGATAGCGACAGCGGTCCCGCTCCTCTTCCCATCACTGGGAGCGCTTATTGCAGGTTCAGTAGCAGGCGCGCACTTCTCGCCAATCACCGACGCGACGGTTGTATCATCTATGAGCGCAGGGGCGTATCACCTCGACCACGTCAAAACTATGATCGCATACGCATTTCCAGCACTCATGGGCTCGTGTCTCTCGTTTCTTATTATTGGCCTAACGCCGCAGTGGGGGGCATTTACGTCGTATTTTACCGCTTTTGGAGCGGGAATTGCGGTAACGCTTATTATTTTGTTTATTCGTAATGCAATGGGAAAGAGAAAAAAACGCAGCGCTTAACGAAAAAATGCTAGAAGAGAAGATCATGTGCATCTCACCAAGATATCCAAATATCGCGAAAATCATTAGTATTCCACAGGAGGTGCAAGAAGAGATTGAAGCACGCGTGGCAACATTCAATGCAACACACATGGGCAAATATAAGGAAAAATTTGTTGCCATATTCAAGGACAAACACGTCCATCTAATGACCATTACCAAAAAACGTATGGAACCCGGGCCTATCTGTCGCATGACCTATAAGGGAGATATCAACGATATGGCGTTTGCAATGTTCCTGTATAGCTGCGAACGGTATGACACGGATCCGTTCGGGTGCCCTGGAGAAAAATATATTGATGGGACAGTTGAAGGCGCCATGATGGCAGGGATCAAAACGTACTTAGACAAGCCTAAAGACTCCAGCATTGATGAGCTTGAAGAGATCTGCACAATCACTAAACATGGGTTTTTTACTTCTCTCAAAGAGCCCCTGAGATAAGGTGAGTGTTTCACGCGCCCGCCTTGAAATAACGAAAAAAGCTGATACATTAAACATTATTGTTCATTATCAACATCATAAAAAATACAATAGACACATTATGAAAGGTAGCATTGTGAAAAAAAATATGCTTTTGAGAAACTTGTTATTTCTTGCGATTGTGCTCACACTCGGAGTCAAATCAACGGCCCTGTTGGGTATGGAGTCAAATTCAGCTATCCCGTCAATGTCGAACGAAGAAAAATCAGAATTGCTCAAGCAAGGTGAAGAACTCCTAAAGCGTGATGGATTTAAAGTAAAAAAACTGGTGCTTTCTCCGCTCAGTTTCTCAAACAAAATAAGTTTCGCAAACCAAATGCCAATCTCAGATAGAGCGGCGGCTATTAGAGCACAAAATGCTTTTTTAGAAGCTTTTCTTAAAGAATGTTTTTCAGCCGGCATTCCAGTGATAACACGGTAATACTTTGGAAGACGTTTAGGTACTTGGGAAAGAATAACACCACGCCAGATAAGGCGGCTCGGGTCGTTATTGAGAGGATAAAAAATGATAAAGAAGACAACAAAAAAGGCGCGCACCCGTTCACCCAAAAGCGCAAAAACATTCCCCCGCTCGGTGAGCTATCATGATGAATTGGTAAAATCGCTTAAAGATCATGACCACGCCGTCGCCTACCTAAACGCAGCCCTTCAAGAGAGCCTAAAGGGTGACCAAGAATCACGAGAGCTCTTTCTGATCGCCCTGCGAAACGTAACCGAAGCGCAAGGCAACATCAGCAACCTCGCGAAGCGATCACACATGCGGCGCGAAAGCATTTACAAAATGCTCTCACCGGATGGCAATCCTCAGCTGCAGTCGTTTACCTCATTGGTACACGCAATGGGATTTGGGATCCGCCTCTACTGAAAAACAGGGAACTTCTCGCTGAGCAAGCTGCTTGGGTCCAACTTTCTGAAGCCTGAGCCGTCGATTTCTTATACCATTTCGGAAAATTAATTCATAAAATCCGCTCACCCTGAGCCTGTCCCCTCGACTTCGCTCAGGATAAACTTCGACTGGGTAAACAGCAACTTGATCCGCTCACCCTCGTATGTATA
>CAZWYO010000003.1:0-74167 GCA_964638315.1 uncultured Candidatus Babeliaceae bacterium
TCTCTTCAAAAACATCCTTGACAACACAGTTCCTGAGCTTGTCGAAGGGTTTAAAGGTCTTGTACTAGAGTTAAAAATTCATATTTTTTCCGCTCATTCAGACCCTTCGACGGGCTCAGGGTGAGCGGATCAAGTTGCTGTTTACCCAGTCGAAGTTTATCCTGAGCGAAGTCGAAGGGACAGGCTCAGGGTGAGCGGTTCTGCGGTACATGCTGGTGTGTATAAAAATTTTTCGCACTTGGTATTACTTGGTCTTTTTTTTCGCTATCTCTTCCATATAAGGGGTGTTTTGAGCTGTTTCACGATTTTTTCTCCTTTTGGAAAGTATAGTTTGACTGTCTGTGGGACGGTTATGGCTGCCGCCTGACCTCGTGCTAACCCTACTATAACGGTCGTGCTAAAAACAAGTTTTGTGTTTTCTGTGAGGGCAAAACATTCGATTGTGTGGAGCCCAAATCGACCAATATTTCCCGTTTTGTTATACTGTTTGTGCAGAATAACCACTTAAGGAGTGATGTGAGCATATGAATAAGAAAAAAACTATTGTTTTGGTGTTGAGCTTTCTGGCAGTGGGGCTGGGACCTCTTCTGCAAGCACATGGCATAACTAGATCTTTTGGTGTCGATGTTGGTGAGGTTGGTGAAGCTCAGCTTGGTGTCAGCCAGGTTTCAACCGCTCTGCTTCCGCAGATAGGTGAACCGAATGAACCGAGTGGGCCGGCTGTTGTGGCCAAGCCGCAGCGAAATATCTCCTATCCTGTCAACCCGTGGGAATGGATCCATAGTATTGCGCGTAATACCGTTGTGCAGGTCTTCACGTATCATGCAGAATTTAACTGGAATGAGCCCTACAAGACGCCACGGCAGGGTATGGGTGCTGGTTCGTCATTTTTTATCGATAAAGAAGGGACGTTGGTGACCAACTACCACGTTGTGGAGGGGCAACGGGGGGTCTATATTCAGCTACCATTTTTTGGTAAACGGCGTTTTGACGTGAAAGTTATTGGTGCCTGTCCGGAACGTGATCTGGCACTTTTGCGCGTGATTCCTGAGGATCTTGTGATTATCAAACGGGAGCTTGGCGATCTGCCGATACTCGAATTTGGTGACTCGGACGAGGTGAAGCGTGCAGATGAGATCATGACGCTTGGGTATCCCCTTGGTCAGGAGTGGCTCAAGAGTACCATTGGCGTGGTGAGCGGTCAGCAACATATTGCCGGTCGTTACATGATACAGATCGATGCCGCCATCAACCCGGGCAATTCTGGCGGTCCATCGTTTGATCGCTCTGGCAAGGTTATCGGCGTCAATACGGCAGGAATCTTTGAGGGTGGTGCGCAGAACGTGGGGTACATTATTCCTGCAAATGAGGTCAAGCTCTTTCTCCAGCAGCTTGATGGTGCGCCCATAGCCAATAACGTTAATTTTTTGCGCAAGCCGTTTCTTGGTGGGTGGTTTATTGATGCATCCGAGAATGCAGCAAAATACTTTGGTAACCCGCTTCCGGGCGGGTGTTATACTGTGTCTGTGTACAAGAATGGGCCGCTGGATAAGGCTGGTTTGAAGGCGGGCGATATGATCTATGAGCTCGATGGGCATCCGGTCGATTATTTTGGTGACATACAGGTACTGTGGAGCGAGGACCGCGTCTCTATCGTCGACTACACGTCGCGGCTCCGGCTTGGTGATCCCTTACACATAGTCTACTACCGCAAGGGTGAGCGACGCGAAGCCGATATTACCTTCTCGTTGACAGAAGCGCCACCTGTTCGTGCACGGTATCCAGATTTTGAATTTCTCGATTATGAGGTCATAGGAGGGCTTGTGGTGATGGAGCTTGCCCTCAATCATATCCCCCTTCTTATTAAACAGAATCCTCGGCTTGGTAACTATATGGAATTTGAAAAACAGACGGAACCAGCACTTATTATTAGCCATATCCTGCCTGATTCAGAGGCCGCAAAGGCGCGTGTCCTAGTGTCCGGAGATCTGTTGAAAAAAGTGAATGGTACCAGCGTCAAGACGCTCGAAGAGTTCAGGGGCGCGGTGTTGAAAAGTAAAGAGACCGGGTATATGACGCTGGATGTGGATGGGGACATTTTTGCGGTTCTCTCGTTTCCGAGCGCGTTGCGCGATGAGGAGCGGTTATCGTCAAACTACTACTATCGCATAACACCATTTGTGAATGGGCTGATAGCCGATGCACAGAAAAAGTAACATACGACTTGATGCCCGCCTCGGCATTTTGTATCCCCACTACAGCCGTACCCAGCTGCAGAGTTTTATTTTGCAGGGGAAGGTGCTGGTCAATGGTCAGCCGCAACGTAAACCCGGAACGGCCGTGAGTGACGCTGATGAGATTACAATAACGGCTGAACCCCCCCGGTATGTCTGTCGGGGTGGACTCAAATTAGAGGGCGCACTTGCGGCTTTTAAGGTCGATGTTACTGGTCTGACAGTTTTGGATGCGGGTATCTCAACGGGCGGGTTTACCGACTGTCTGCTGCAGCATGGGGCAAAAAAAGTTTACGGTATTGATGTTGGGTATGGGCAGGTGCACGAAAAGATCCGCACAGACCCGCGGGTCGTCGTGATCGAACGCACCAATCTGCGTCACTATGTCCATACGGGCGATCCGATCGATCTTGTTACGCTGGATCTATCGTTTATCTCGCTTGCCAAAGTCATGGAGGCAGTGTCAGGGGTTTTGGCGCCCGGCGGCAAACTTATCACCCTGATTAAGCCCCAATTTGAGGCGGAAAAGGGGCAGGTTCCCAAGGGAGGAGTTATCAAAGACACTGCCCAGCGTCTTGCCATTGTTGCCCGCGTAGTCGGTCAGATTGAATCCGCTGGTTTTGAATACCATGATATGATCGAGTCACCCATCACGGGTGGAGAGGGCAATGTCGAGTATCTCGGCTATTTTACTAAAAATTTGGTTGAGAAGTTGGATAAAAAATAGGGCTGAATAGTGGATTTTTATCCGATAGCATGCTATTTTTAAATCAGGTAAGCGCCCATAGCTCAGCTGGATAGAGTGTTGGATTCCGAATCCAAAGGTCGCAGGTTCGACTCCTGCTGGGCGCACCATGCTTCGCTCGCTTACGCGAGCTACGTATGGTAATCCTGCCCTTCGTAGCCCACCAGGGCGGAGTAGGGGCCTACGTTTTCTTACCCCCTGAACGCACATTGCAATGAGAGAGAAAAACGATGATTAATCAAAAAGTTATAGAGGATGTAACAAAACGCCTTGTCATGGCCTACCGCCCTGCGGCCATTTATCTTTTTGGATCATATGCGTGGGGAGGGGCTTCGGAGGATAGTGATTTAGACCTGTTGATTGTGGTTGACACATCGGACAAAAAATCTTACGATCGGCCTCTTGTCGCCTATGATGCTCTATTTGGAATGAATATTGCAAAAGATATCATCGTTTATACAAGGGAGGAGTTTGAAGCGGCGGCAAAAAATAGGGCGACCCTGATTTCCAAGATAAAGAGACACGGAAAGTTGCTCTATGCTCGAGCATGAAAAGTGGTTGCTGATTGCGAAAGAGGACTGGCAGGTCGCAAAACTTGCGTTTTCTTCCGAATATTTTTCCTCCGCGATTTATCATTGTCAGCAATGTGCCGAAAAATCTTTAAAAGGTTTCTTAAGTTTTAAATCCGAATCTATTACAAAAACACATGATTTGATCAAACTGCTTGAGTTATGCATGCAATTTGATCCTACTTTTCAGGGATTGTATTCCGAAGCGAGGGAGTTAAATCCTTTTTCGACAAAATTTAGATATCCAACCGAGTTTGATATTCCTGCTGCTCCGAGAACCGAAGCAGCGTTAAAACAGGCTAAAAAAATTATGAACTTTGTCTCAAAAAAGATTTTCAAAACGCCGACTGGGCAAATGGAAATAGTATAATTTTCAGAGTTGGAACTAGAAGTCACTTAATTTTTTTGGGATCTTCTCATGCGAATAATCTGGCTGGATGTCCTAAAGGGCATCGCAATAGTGATGGTGGTTGCGTACCACCTTCTTTTTGATTTGGACCAATTTGTGGGCCTGCCCATCGATACCACTGCCTGGTACTGGGCGGTGCTCGCGCTGCCCGTGCTCGTCATTTTTGTTGGCGGTGCCGGCATATCGCTCGTCTTTTCCTATGCCCAGAATCCCTATCGGGTATTTTTACAAAAAACTATCAAAAATACGGCCTATCTGCTCATCTGCGCGGGAGCGGTGACTATCACGACCTGGTACCTCTTTCCTGATGACGTGATTCTGTTTGGTGTGTTACATCTTATTGCGGTCTCGCGACTCTTGGGCATGCTTTTTGTTGGCGCGCCGGTGGTAGCCCTTCTTATGGGGGGTCTAATTTTTTTTGCTACGCCAGTTATTTCAAATATCCCTGTAGCAACCAGACTTTTTGTCTGGTTGGGCTGCGCGCCCGATAATTTTTCTTCACTCGATTATTTCCCTCTTTTTCCCTGGTTTGGTATATTCTGTATCGGTATGCTTTTTGGACATCTTTTGCTCAGATATGGGCGGCGTCAAGAAAAATCACGGGATAAAAAGTCACGGGGGCCAGTAACGCGCGCATGCGCATTTCTTGGTCGGCACACGCTGGTTATCTATCTTTTTCATCAGCCGCTTATCATAAGCATTTTGTGGTTATGTGGTCTTATGCGCCTGTAGCTCAGTAGGATAGAGCGACAGATTCCTAATCTGTAGGTCGCAGGTTCGATTCCTGTCAGGCGCACCATACTTCGCTCGCTTACGCGAGCTACGTATGGCAGGCCTGCCCGGCGCCTGTCCTCCATAGCCTTGGCGACGGGGGATAGCTCTGTTGTTCTTCGAAGATTTTACTTCTGCGAGCGAAGCCTGGGCCCTTTTGTCTGGCAATTAAAGGGTTCTACGCTGATTGCCACCAAGAAACCACAAAGGTGTGACGAGCATTGTTGCTTTTAAAAATTCAAGTATGATAAGTTATCTATAGAGAATATGATATAGTTTAGAGGGGGTAGCGGGGATGCGTAGGTTATTTTTGTTCCTTATTTTTGGGGTGTCGTGTGTAGCTGCAGAGATGCCGCAATGGACCTTTTGCTACCGAAAGACATTCGATAAGAATCAGCTTGTTGTGGGTGAGCATGCGTTTGAGCGGGTTGATGTGATGCCATTTTCACACCTTATTTTTTCATTCAATGCACTCCGACCGATTCCTAGGGGAGCGTATTATCGGTTTTCTCTCTCTGTGCGCGGAGTAAAGTCAAAAAAATGGCTCTCTTGGCACCGCATGTTTGAGTGGGGTAATGGTGTGCAGCGATCTTTTGCAGATAAAATACGGCCTGACGGCTATAGTCATGTGCGTTTTGATATGCATGGGGGGACGCATGCTGATGGGTTCCGGATACGCGTTGAGGCGTTTAATGGAGCATCTCTTGCTGGCATAAAAATGTTGAGTGTTTCTGTTGCGGAACTTACTGATTTTAAATCAGAATGCCCATGCGACCGGTATGCGGGTTGCACGTCGATCTATGTCGCTGGCGTGCCGTGCAGGTCGCAGATGGTTGCTGAGCATCCACGTGCTCCCGTTATCTGTTCGCCAACATCTCTCTGTATGGTGACCTCGTATATTCTCAATAGAGAGCTCGATGTCTGCGCATTTGCGGATGGGGTCTATGACGGGAAGCTCGATATTTTTGGCAACTGGATTTTTAATACTGCTTACGCCTACACATTGTGCCCTCAGTGCCACTTCTATGTGCAGAGACTCCACTCATTTGCTGCTCTGTACCAACTTTTGCACAGGGGCATACCGGTTGTAGTGAGTGTGCGTGGCAGATTGCGCGGGGCGCCTAAGGCTTATCCGTCTGGCCACTTATTGGCGGTGGTAGGTTTTGATGTGGATAAGCTAACGGTTGTTTGTCATGATCCGGCGGCACCTACAGTGAGCGAGGTTGAGCGAGAGTATGAATTAAAGGATTTTTTGCCTGCATGGGAACGTTCTTATCGTCTTGCCTACGTGTTGTCTGCTGATGCCGTTTAAATAGGTTATTTCGTCGTATCTTGGATGTGGTAGAGTAAAAATTAAGAGTACATTTATTTTGGCGGAATCGTTGGGGTACAGTGAAGATCGATGCGTTATGGCAAGACTTTCTTAAAATCGTGCGTGAAGAAGCAGGCAGTCGTGTTGTTGAGACATGGTTTAAGGCCGTTAAGCCTCTACGATTTGATGCGCTTGAAAAGGTCTTCTATCTCGTTGCACCCAATCCCTTTGTTCGCGCTTGGTTAACGTCAAATTATATGGGTCTGTGCCGCCAGCATCTGGGTAGGTTGCTCAATGAGACAGAGGTCTCCATTGTGTTTGCAGAGGATGCACAGGCGGTTGCTCCAGTTGGTATTCCGGTCAAAAAAGAGATTGCGACTGCAGAGCGCGAAAAACCCGCTTCTGTTGAGCAGCTCTTTCATGCGGCAAAGCCGCTCGAGGCACCAGTGCCGATCTCTGCCGTTCCGATGGCAGTTTTCCGTCAGGAAGGCAGAGTACGTGGTGCACTAATTGAGCAGTACCGATTTGATACGTTTGTTTCCGGCCCGAGCAATGCGCTTGCTTTTTCTGCTGCCCAAGCTGCGGCAGAACATAGCGGGCGGCTCTACAACCCCCTTTTTATTTATGGGGGATCGGGGCTTGGCAAGACACATCTGCTCCATGCGATAGGTAATTTTATTCGCGCAAAAGATCGGCGTGCGTCAATTTTGTACCAGCCGGCCGATCGGTTTGTGCACGATTTTGTTTCGGCGATACGGCAGAATCGAGTACATGAATTTGAGGCGCGCTACAAAGATCTGGATGTGTTGCTTGTTGATGATGTGCAGTTTATCTCCAAAAAAGAACAGACGCAGGAGGCCTTTTTCCGCATCTTTAATATGCTGCACCAGAGCGGGAAACAGCTTGTTTTTACCGCGGACTCGATGCCTTGCGATATTGTGGGGTTGGCCGAACGTATGCGTTCGCGGCTTGAGGGAGGGCTCATCGCCGATATTTATATGCCCAGCCTTGAGACCAAGATAGCCATTCTGCATAAAAAAGCTGAGGCGAATAACTACGTGCTTGACGATGATATAGCCTATTTTATCGGATCATGTGAGTGTTCCAGTATTCGGGAGCTTGAGGGTCTGCTTATCCGGGTGGTCGCGTTTGCGTCCCTTACCAAACAGCCACTCTCTGCAGGGTTGGCGCGCAAGGCGCTTGCTAATGTGCGGGAGCAGAAAAGAGAGGCTATCGACTATGGCATTGTTGCACGACATGTCTGTCGTCATTTTGAATATAGTATTCGTGATCTGCGTTCAGCAAAGCGCAATAAAGATCTGGTCCATGCACGGCATGTGGCAATGTATCTCATAAAAAAGATGACCGATGCCTCGTTGCGGGAAATAGGCGTTTTTTTTGAGCGAAAAGATCACACAACGGTTTTGAGCGCGCTCGAAAAGATCGAACGGCAGCTTAAACGTGACTATGCGTTTGCGCAAGAGATTAAGAATATTGAACGAGAACTACTCTCTGAGGGTTCGTGACAGGTTTTACTTTGGCAAGAGAACCAGATTTTCAGGAATACCTGTTGCGTCCCTAGTCCGAGTTGCCTTGTCGCGAAACATGGCTTTTTTCAGGCAGTTGTTTGAGAGCTTGATGTACCAGTCAGAATACGATTTAAATTCGAGTGGCTCCTTGAGGCCAACGATTGATGCAAAGTGTTCAGTATCTATGAAAACTATTTTCCCTGTCCCTTTTTCGACCATAAAATTGCATATGTGTGGGTCCATCCTGTCTCCAATAAAGTGTGCGAGATCGAGCGCAAGCCGACGATCTTCTCGGTTGGATATCTGCAGTGTTCGCTCTGCAATAATCTCGTCGCACACGATGCCGTAGGTTGATGGGTAGGTTGCGCTCAAGGTGTGTGACCCAAAGTTTACGCCGGTGACGGTGAACCACCGGGTGTTTTTTGGCATCCAGAACCACTTGCGTGGTGCCGAGACGATGGGCGCCCAGCGCGGGTCTGCGGCTATCTTATCATTGATTGCGTGAAGATTTGGGATGCGCGTAAAGCTGGCAAGGAATCGGTTGATGCCCCCGCCAAGGGTAAATAGGAACGTGGGCACAAATCCTTTTGAATAGGGAGTTACAAATGTTTCTGGTGTCTCCCTTAATAGCTTGAGTACAAAGGGATAGTTCTTAAACTTTACTATAATAATTCCGCAGCCCCGTTTATAGTTAAAATCGTCATCTTTAAGTATTTTGCAGTCAGTGAAGGACGCCGGACTTTTCTTTTTTTTAAGAAGTTCTCTAAGAAAGTGTTCCATGATCTCGTCGAGTTTTTCTCTGGAGACACCCAGGTCTGGTTTATTGCGGTAGGAGACCGTTTCAGGGAGTTGATTAGCAAAATGAAATGACCGGTCAAATCGATTGAATAGTGCCCATTCCTCAAGAAATGAGCTAGTGAGCGGGTAAATCTTACCCCTAGGCTCCTCGGTCCAAGAGACCTCTATGCGTGGTACGTTTTCTATTGGGTGGTGTATCGAGCGATCAGATAGAGCGGTGGTTGTCGTCAATAGGATTGAGGTGAAATAGAGCGCAAAAAAACATGGTGATCTCTGTATTTGACAGACGCGGCAGACTTCTTCGCTGCTGGTCGTTTGTGAATCGAAATTCATAGTAACCCCCTCTTACTATAACAATACCATGGGGCAATGCGGACCCGCAAGTGTTGTGTGGCACCGAACCATGGTGTTATTTATCAGGGAAAAAATATTTTGTATTGTGGATTGACGGCACATTTTGCAACGAGTTGCTTTTTACTTTTTCTATCTGGTAGTATGAGCACAAGTGGGTTGCATATATGTTAAATGACATCTGAATAGGATGAGGGTAGAAACATGAAGCCTTCGAGTATGACAGCACGGCGCTATGAGCTTGTCTCACGCCTGAGCACGCTTCCAAAACGAATTGTATCGGTACGGGATGCAGACTATCTTGCGGAGCTTGTCTTCTGCGAATTATGTGGGAAAAACTGTTTTGATCTAAAAAAAGCAGCCTATTTTCTCGATAATCCAGACTTTGATTGTTGCAAGGGAATAGTTGGCATTAATGCGAGCGAATTTTCTCTGCCAACTACCGATGTTTGGGAAGATCCAACGCTGGTTTTTGAGCAGGTACGCCGCTCACCATTTTACCAAAAGGTCCGGGGACTGCAGCACGCAAGTGCGACAAAAAATAACAGTAATTATGTTCTTGGTGAGATCTCAAAGATGTTAGGCATTGAAAAACCACATTTTTGTATCTGCCAGGCGCGCCATGACAACCACGGCATCCTTATTAGTGAGCAGCCATTTGACGATGAAGTGAGCGAATATCTCGAACATGGGGTAAGCATTCTTGGTCTCTGTCCACTCTTTTAGTGGCACGGGTCTGACGGCACTATTTGAAGTTTGGCTACTGCAAGCCTGGTAGTTCTGCGCCGCTTATGAAAGCAAGTGTTGATCCACCCCCAGTTGAACACCACGTATATTTTTGGGCAAGTCCGAATTTTTCTGCAGCAGCGACGGAGTCACCACCCCCAATGACCGTATGCGCATGCGACAGCGCGATACTGGTGAGCAATTTTTCTAGAATATCTTCGCTCTCTTTTTCATATTCCCCAAATCCCATGGCCCCGTTGTAAAAAATAGTCTGAGCCTCGGAGCTAATTTTTTCGAGCAGAGCACTGGTCTTAGGACCAATCGTTACCCCTTGTGCGGAATCTGATATTGCCGGGCCGGTGAGTATCAGCTGATTATCTCTGCCTGCAAAAAAGTCTTGGGGGATAAGTACGGTTATGCCGTTTTTGCGCGCAAGCTCCATAAAAGCTCTGCAGGTATCAAAATACTCGGGGAAGACGAGTGAATTGCCCACTGGAACACCCTGCGCAGCCAGGAAGGTAAAGACGATGCCAGGGAGCAACACGATAGTTGTCGCATGACCCTGTTTGGCGAGTTGATAGAGCGCCTCAAACTTCTGTTTTCCCCCACCCAAAAAGACGACATAGGGTTTTTTGGGTGCAGTGCGTAGCGGTGTGAGCGCGGCCAGCTCCTGTTCGACTAGGAGCCCAAATGCGCGGTGTTCACGAGCAAAAAGTGTCGGTAGTACTGTTATGGATGTCTCATCGCGGTGCAGCGCCCCCCACGCATCGTTGATATAGACATCCTGGCCAGATGCCAGTTGACGTGCAAAGGAGATGTCACATTTTTTTTCTCGCGGGTCAAATCGGAGATTTTCAAGAATCTTAATCTGAGCCAGATTTTTTTCAGCAAACCAATGTCTGATTGGTTCAACAGAGAGTTGTGGATCAGTCCCCGTAGGACGACCTAGATGGGTGCCGATAGTGATAGTGGCATCTGCGTCAAGCAGATAGTCGATGGTGGGTAAGACGGCGCGCAGGCGAAAATCGTTTAGGATAGTGCCGTTGTTTATTGGTACGTTACCATCGATGCGTAAAAAGACTCTTTTGTGGGTGACATTACAGGTGGTGAGTGAAGTCATCATAGAGATCCCCCTTTCAGGGTTGTACTGAGTGGCAATTTGGTTATATTACGTGTTGCCCACCAGGTCGCGATTATGCCACAGAGTGCATTGAGTAGAAAGCTGACTACCAAAATCGTAACCGTTAGTTGTGCAGGCACATGGGAGATATAGTAGGCGTCTGGCAGAGTGATGAGCTGATATTTTTCTATAAAAAAACAGATTACGGTTGCACCAAGGATCCCTGTAATGGTTGCGGCCATTACGAGCCCGTTCCCGATGATAAGAAAGCCGTATTTTATCGTCTTCAAGGGTGTGCCCATCGCCCGTAATGTTGCGATAGTCTGCTGTTTGTGGGTAATAAAAAGTAGAAGTAGAGACATGAGGTTTGTGCTTGCAATTAGGCAGATGAGGATTGCTACGAGGATAAGCGCAATTTTTTCGAGCCGAAATGCTGCCTCAAGTGCCGGGTAGAGTTGTGACCATGAGCAGACTTCGAGCGTGGTGAATCGTTTTTGGAGTTGGGCTATGATGCTCTTGCTTCGCGCGGGCGAGACCGCGAGTTTTACGCCCATGGCGGTGACCCCCTTTGCAGGGAAGAGCTCACCAAAAGTCTTCTGGTTGCAGACGACGAGCGTGCCATCAAGGTCATCGATTCCCGTCTTGGCGATGCCATGGACGGGGACTTTGATCTGCTCAAGCGTAATCTGATCAGTGGGGCTCTGTTCGTTGGGTACAAACAGGAGCGTGATACTGTCTCCGACCCGTACCCCTAGATCGGTTGCCAGCAGCGCGCCGATGACGACGCCTCCTTTTTTAAAGAGGTCAGCAAACTTGCCCGTCTTGGTGGTAATAGTCTGGGCAAGAGCACGAGTTTCTGGATCGAGCTCAGGATCTATCCCTTGGATGTAGACGACATGATTGAGGTCGTCGCCGGTTGTTGAGCGGGCGATTGCATACCCCTCAGAGTAGGGCGCGTAGGCGCTGATCACCTCATTAAATTCGGTGCTCAAGAGCCTGGCAATCTTACTTGCCGCAAGCCCCCGCCCATTTTTGGATTGAATAATAATGTCGGCATGAATATTCTGGAATGCCGCACAGGTCGCTTGTTGAAAGCCGTTCATAATTGCAAGTGCGACTGCGAATGCACAAGCGATTATGGCGCTGCTAAAAAAACAGATACGCGCAAGGCGGGAGACCTGTTTTTGGGTGGTGAGGGTGCCCATAAGCCGGCGTGCAATGAGGCCGGCGAAGGATAGTGATTCGTTTTTCTTGTAAAGCATCATTTCTTGTCTTACGCTTGGTACTAAAGATTCCTTCTTAGTGTAAGAAAAAGGATGAGATCCATGAAGTGCCAATCGCTAAATTTCGTGTTATTTTTAGGTTTTTTGACTTTTGTTTCTGGGTGCAACCGGTATGGGCCCTGGTTAACGAAGCATTTTAAGGAGGCGAAAGAGTGCTCTGACTGTGAGCTTTTAGACGCACAAGCCGCGATCCGGCGTATGCCGGTCTACCAGCCCAACGCGTGGAAAACGGTCGATATTATCTATGCGCTTCCTATGAACAGCCTGATAGAACGCGTGCGCGAACGACTTAACTGCTGCTGTGTAGCAGTAGCCAATAGAGGTGCCAAAAAAGCGGAACAGAAGAGGATTGAGCGGGGGCTGACGCGGTTCTACGTCATGACGGATGGGTATAAAGAAGCCTGGTGTTTTGTGCTCTCAGTCTGTGGCGGTGGAGCCTACAAGCCTGCGTGGATAAGGTCCCGCGAACTTGATAGGGGTATGAGAGGTATTCTGGTTGATCAACTTGCGTTTAAGAAAAATATTTTTGAGATTGCGTTTGAGACGGTTGTCACGGATCAGGCGTGTGACCTTATTGCATCGAATGGGTCGTACACAGTTACATTGTCATGGGACCATTTTGATGCCTGTCCGGAGACAGGTCTGGATGGTTTTTCGGCTGCCGAAAGACGCATGGACCCATTCTTTTAGGAAAGAAATGAAACTATTACCAACCATCCATCTTGCAATAGGTGCCGATCACCGCGGGTTTCTGGTGAAACAAAAATTGATAGAACAGCACGTTCTTGCTGACAAGATAATAGTCTGGCACGACTGCGGCGCACAGAGCGCCGAACGGTCGGACTATCCGGAATTTGCGCAGAAGCTCTGCAAAATGATTTTGGAAAATAGTGATAAAGACCCTACAGCCGCCCCAACGCGTGGGATTCTAATCTGTGGCACCGGAAATGGGATGGCGATTGCAGCCAATCGCTTTCGCGGAATTTATGCAGCAGTTGCGTGGAATGCCGAAGTGGCGAGGCGCGCGCGTGAAGAAGACTGGGCTAATGTTCTGGCGCTGCCGGCCGACTATCTTGATATTGATGCTATCGTTGAAATAGTAACCGCCTGGCTGCAGGTAGAGCCTAAAACCGGGCGGCATCGTGAACGAGTTTTGGCGATTGATGAGTTCCTGCCCCACTAATCTTGATTTGGGTCTGCCAGGTAGATTTTTATATCAGGTCTTATGATGTTTGATGAGCCGCTACTATTGGCTGTTGTTACTTTTACAATCTTGGAGCATTCCGGACTTAAGTATCCTACAATATTCTTTTCTTTATTTTTATCTTTTTTCTCGTTTTTCTCTTTGAGCAGTTTAGCTGCACCTGGAGTGAATAATTTACCATCGCATACGATCAATTTCATTGCAAGATCTTCTAGATTGTTGTCGTAGCCAGTAATATCAAAATTCCAATGGTTTCCCCTCTTGCCGCTACAGAAATTGTAGAAAATTGGATGTTTGCGGACCAGCTCTTTAATTTTGGCTGGATTGATGTTGTTTTTGAGCGTAGCCTGAAAGAAAATCTTGGCCAGTGTTTTTTTATCCTGATCGTGCTTCATACTATTAATCTGGAGAAGACACTGTTTCGCGAAAGTTACAAATATTTCTCCTGCGGAGTTTTTGCTTTTCTCTATTTTATCATTGTCGATAATCTGTTTTGCCGTATCAAAAAGAGAGGAGACTTTGAATTTGCATGAGCGCTTCCCCTTCTCAAATTTTTTGTTTATCCAGTTTATAATTTCGGTCGGATTGCCGTTATTGATCGCCGCACACATGAAAATCTCGGCCAGTTCTGTGTATGGATAAGCTTTGTTAAACTGTTCGCGATTTTTATCTTGGTCAATATTAATGCATTTTTTAATGCATTTTTTCGCGAGAGACATGCATGTTTTTCCTGTGGAGCCGGTGTTGTTTTTTATTTTATCTTGGTCAATATTGTCAACAACCAGGCTTGCTGCTTTAAGTATGGCTTTAGGAGCAACGTAATGTTCTTCAATAATTTGTTTGCAGAGGAATATGTTTTCGTGTTCAGACCATGCACCGATTGACATTAGTCGGTCTAGGGTTATTTTATCCGCTTTTGCGCCAAGTTTTATGAGAGGTTCGATAAGATTGAGATCTCCTAACCACAATGCACATCTCAATAAATTGGGCAGCGCCTCTTTTGTACAATTGATAGCATCGATAACTGCCTTGTTGTTTAAGAATGCGAATGTGAGATTCGTGGCATCGTTAGTCATAGCTTCTTTTAAGAAATCGGAGAATATTTTATGGTGTTTTTTTACTTTTTCGATGGCCGTTGTGTGTGTTTTGTCTATCTTTTGCAAGAGCTTAATTATTTCGTCAAACTCCCCTTTGTCGATTCTTTTGGTTTCCTTATCTCTATTATAGAGATTGAAGATTCGTCGGCCAAACACTGAGAATTTTTCTTCGATATCCTCAATTTGATTTACCTTTTCTTCAGCTTTGACCGAGTTTAACTCCTTCTCCGGGCTTAATTCCTCAACCGGGCTTAACTCCTTCTCCGAGTTTAACTCCTTCTCCGGGTTTGACTCCTTCACCAGGTTTAACTCCTCCTCCGGGTTTGACTCCTCCGGGTTTGACTCCTCCTGGTTGTCGTCAAGTTCTTTTATCTCCGCGCGGTAAAACATGCATGAGCTTGTTCCCGGCTGCAGTGCCGCGAGGGTGATGATAAGGGCTAAAAATTTCTTGTTCATATGGCTACCTTTACTATTTAAAACTTAAAATAATTACTTATAATATTTAACTTTACCATATTTTTTATAGTTGTCAAATTTTTCCATCGACTTACCCGTCCCAAAAATTGCGCCGTGGCGACCGTTTTTTATGCTGCGCCCCGATTAGGTTTCGGTAGCTCAAATAGTAACCGCCTGGCTCCAGGCAGAGCCTAAAACCGGGCGGCATCGTGAACGAGATTTTGGCGATTGATGAGTTCCTGCCCCACTAATCTTGATTTGGGTCTGCCAGGTAGATTTTTATATCAGGTCTTACGAACACTTTTGATGGGCCATCATTAGTTGTTTTAATTATTCCAATCGTTGCGTATGGCAACAGATCGGTGAATTTTTCTAAGCGTAGCAAATTCTGCAACTTATCATGTGCTTTTTCAAAACTATCATCTAACAGTTCAGCTGCACCATCGGTGACTATCTCGTCGCCATCATCTAACAACTTTTTGAGTGATTCAGCTTCTTTTTTAGCTGCGTCCACCACGGTCATTATCGCTACAGTGCTTGTGGTGAGGGTATCTGAAAGATCTTTGAGATTGTTCTTGTAGCCAATAAGATCAAAGTTCCAATGGTTTTTCCCATCACCAATGCAGAACTCGTAGAAATCTTTATTTTTGTGTATCAGCGTTTCGATTTCGGCTGGATTTCTACCTTTCTCACTGAGCGCAGCCCGTAAGAAGATCATCGTTCTTTTGAAGTAGAGCTCTTTTTCTTGCTTATTTTTTGTTTCTTTCGCAAGCTTTAAAGCTTCTTCTGCCAGGTATTTGAAGAAAAAGTTTAGGGGGTCTTTGGCATTTTCTAGAGCTTTTACCCACTCCTGAATAGGGTTTATGAAGGTATAAATCTTGTTTTTTTCCTCTTTGCGTAGGTCATCAGTTCTATCATAGATCTGTTTCACTACATCTGGTTTTCCCAGCCTAATAACCGCTCTGATAAAAACCGAAAGGTCGCTTTCTTTGATAATCGTCGACCAGGGGATGTTTTTGAAATGCGCCAAGACGTCGATGAGCATTGGGAGGGTTACGTTTCTGATTGCAGTTGCTTTTTTAATATCATCTTCTGTTGTCGAAGAGTATGTCTGCAGCTTCGTAAAGATTCTATGCCATCCTGCCGCTTCGGGATCAGCACCTTTTTCGAGAAGAAACTTGATGAGTTCAATGGCGCTAAGAGCATAGTCTTTATCTGATGTGTTCGATAGATAAAATTCGCGCAAGGCAAGTCTCAGGACCGGTGTGTTATCGTAAGAAGAATTGACATCCGCACCACTTTTGACAAGAATTTTGGTTGCATTCAAAAGATCCACCATGGTTACTGGGTTGTTCTGTTCAAAATCGAAGAAAGATGAACCTTTATCAAATTTACCTGTTGAAAAAGACGTAATCTGTGTGGTGTAGCCATTTGCTGCGTTTTTATTTAATAATAGTGTTATGAGGACATCATTTTTTACGTTGGCCCCCAGTTTTATGAAATATTCGATAAGTTCAACTTGTTTTACCCTCACAGCCTCTGCCAAAGATTTTTCTAGATAAGTTGCCTTATTTTTACCAGCTATTGCATCAAATAGCGCTGTGTTGCCTATGAAGTTTTTTATGACACTGGTTATGCCATGGGTTATTGCATCAAAAAGAACTTCTTCGACCAGCTGGTATTCCTTCAACTTCTTGATGACTTCAGGATTTTTTTCTGGTGTGATTTTATTGAATATCACTGCGAGTCTTTTGGTGTCTTGTTTGTTGAGGCGGCCAGACTTATTATTTTTGTAGGATAACTTTTCAACACGATCCCACAGTTTATTAAACTCTTCTTCCAGTTCTTTCTTTTCTTGATCAATTGGGTTGACGTACGGCTTGACATAGTTGTCGAAAAGCTCGTCGGGGTCGCTAATACAGCCTTTACCAAACATACACAAACTTGTCCCCGGCTGCAGTGCCGCGAGGGTGATGATAAGGGCTAAAAATTTCTTGTTCATATGGCTACCTTTACTATTTAAAACTTAAAATAATTACTTATAATATTTAACTTTACCATATTCTTTATATTTGTCAAATTTTTCCATCGAATTACCCGCCCCCAAAAATTGCGCCGTGGCGACCGTTGTGCCGTATCCCTGATCCCTGGGGCGAGGTCCCAGTAAACTGAAATAATAACCGCCTGGCTGCAGGCAGAGCCTAAGACCGGGCGGCATCGTGAACGAGATTTTGGGATTTTCATTGTGGGCTACTATTTCCTAAAACAGGGGGCAGCACGATCTTAGCCCAAGATCTGCTGCCCCTTTTTTATATACCTACCAATCTATTTTTTGTTCGAACCGCCGAATGGATAGAAGAAACAATTACCCGTGAGCCCGTCTGGACCAAACTGGAATGAGAGTGGCGCAGGCATGTCGATCTTGATTCCGGAAACCGTGTTGAGACTGCCGAGCCCGAATGGTGGGAATGATTTTGGCTCATCAAATTCTATTTTGACACCATGTTTCTTCTCTTGCTCACTGATCCATTTTTTGGCTTCAGCAATATCCGTCCCGTAGGGGATGTTCATTCTGACAGCCTTTTCTTGTGCACCAACACACCACTTGCAAAGTGCGAGTGGATAGTAGACAGCTGCAGGAATCTTGCCTTTTAACGCTGTAATAGTGGCACGCCGTTGCGCGCGTAAAAAGTAGATAAGCGCTCCGGCAACAGAGCATCCCAATTTGTGGTTATTGATAAACGTCTTGATCTCTTCGCTTTTCCAGAAGCAGGTCCCCAGAATAACTGCTGCGATAGCCGGTTCTAGCAATGTTTTTTGTGCGCTGTAGAACTTGTCGGCTCTATCGAGTAGCTTATCGAGGGTTGTCATATTAAGCTCAGCAAGCTTATTGAGCAGTAACTGCATGTTTTCTTGGAGCTTCTGGTACCGTGCAAATAGATCAGCTGCGCTGATCGACTTCTGTTCCTCGGTTACCGGAATGATGGGTTGACTCGTGCAGATCTGTTCAAGATTTGCGGGGATGTTTTTGTTGAAGTTCTCTACCACAAATTCTGCTGCGCGAAGCATTGCATCGAGTTCTGGGACGGAGCAGCTGCCGGCACGCCGTACGTCATCAGTTACGCATGCTTTGAGAAGATTGAGCTGGTAGATAATATCTTTTTTTCCTGCTAGTTTTGCATGCTCAATATACATCTTGAGTTGATCAAGTATTTCAGACTGCTGCTGACATGCGTTCTGCACAGCCAATCTTACCGTCTGCTCATCTATTGTAGACATCTCGGCGTGCAGCGCGGATGCGATGAACAAGCCAAAAATACTCACATATATCCGTTTCATAGGGGACCCTTTCTTCTGGGATTACCAATCCTTACGATTGTTTCATAAACTGATTGTTATGATACCTGCGCTCATAACCTGCGTCAATTATTTTGGCGCTATAATTTCATGTATCTCTTCCACACGTAACATCTTGCGTTCAGCGAGCGTTTTGGCGATAAGTTCAATCTCGCTTTTATGAGTAACTAATAACTCTTCAATAGCTTTTTCGCACTCTTTGACCATCACATACGCTCTGTCCAAGATAGCATCACGCTCTTTGCGTGCGAGTTTCTTTAGCTCGATGCCACCAGAGGCAATCTTGAGCGCTGCTTCGAGTGCTTTTTCCCGGTCAATTGAGTGGTACGATGTCTCGGCACCAAACATGATACGCTGGGCAGCAAGGCCGGCCAGTAGGATCTTAACTGGCACCAATTTGTCCTCCTGACCGATACCGCTGATAAGCTCGTTATTCTCGTAGGTGTAGACTATGCCTGGATCAGGAATAAAGAACTTGTCTTCGTCATTTTTAATTTTTGCCAAGATGTCGTAGCGCGCAGCGATCTTTTTTTGTTCAGCATAGAGCGTGATCATGTCGAGATGCTGCGACGATTTCAGGTGCAATAGCGCACAAGTAGTACCTGCCAAGTGGGCACTGACAACAGCTATCTCTTCTGGTTTCAAGTTGAGCGTTTCAGATAGTTTACGCAGTTTGAGGTTAAGGGCGCGATACATATGTTCAAACGATACTGGTCTGTTTTCGCTTTTTGCCAAGAAGCAGGCTTGCGAGAACATCGAAACGAGATCGCTCATTGGACGGCCGTTTGTGAGCCGCGCTATGCGGTTGACCTGCAGCTCCTTAGGGCTGACTGCGGATTTTTTGCAGAGCGTCGTTAAGATGTTGACGCGGTCCTCATAGAGAGGCTTGGTCAACTCTATAATGGTGCCAAAACGACCCTGACGCTTGAGCGGATCTTCGATCAGATCGGGGCGATTGGTTGCCGCAATGATAAAGACCTGTTTTTGTGGATCGGTTTCGCGGTCGAGATCGTCAAGACAGGAGAGCAGCTCTTGGAGTCCGACAACGTTCTTCTCAGCCTGCACGCCATAGAGGTGTATCTCATCCAAGAAGAGCACCACGCAACCGGAGTGTTGTTTTGCATCTTCGACGATCTTTTTGATGCCGCCCTTTTCAAAGTAGTGATCAAAGGTGACCGAGATCATGACGCTATGCCCGACCGTCTTCTGCAGCTGGCCAGCAATTGCACGCGCTAAGTACGATTTGCCTGATCCTGGTTCACCGACCAAGAGGATGGCCTTGTAGTTTTTGATGCCGGCGAGGGAGAACTTTTGCGGATTTTTTATGTAGTCGACCATACGGTAGATTGGCAGGAGTTTGTCGCGCAGATGCGTAAAGCATGGGTCATCAAGATCGATGTCATCAACAACAACCTGATCGTTAGTAGTGGGTTTGAACTTGTTGCCCCGTAGGTGGGAATCGATGTTGTTGTAGTGCTTGTTTACCCAATGGTAGGTCGGTATAATCAGGCCCAAGGTCCCTAAAAAAACATTATTTACGATATTTTGTACGATGAGCTTTCCTCCGCCCGAGACACCTTCGGATAAAAACTCTCTGGTTTGCGGTGACTCTATGCTCTTTGTATAGAGCTCGTAGCCGCCCCATACCACCAGGCCGATAGTTCCACAGGCAATTGCCCAGGGAATAATAGGGGATATTTTTGTGTAAAATTTATTAAATCCGGAGAGCCCACACTCATCAACATGCAGCAGCAGGGTTTTTAGATTTTTTGTCACATGCTGCGCACGGGCCTGCACCTTTTCAGATACAATCTCATCTCGCGTGACGTCAGATGCGAGGGCGTCCTCAACAATAAGTGTAATGTCGGGAAGATGTTTAAAACTGTTATTTATGCTCTCTCTGAGCGCCTTGATAATCTGGTCCTGTGCACCAAAGCAGGCGTAAAGTTGCTGTTTATTGATCGGCATGGTGGGAGTCTGTTTAATCCTACTATTCTCCTGTTGGACAGTATTGAGCCACTCGATGACTTGGTCGATGCGCTGTCTGTCTTTTCCGACCGTCCGTTCTTGTCCCGTGAGCTGGCAGAGGTGTTGAACAGTAGAGGTTATCTTGTTGGCGTTTTCGGTAAACGTGCCATAGAGCTCAAAACATTCATTATCCTCTGCATTGCCTTCACTCTGATCCGGGGCACTTTCCGTGCCGGTTTGTGTGCCAGTTCCCTCGGTCAGAAAACTGAGATCATCGTCACCGACGGTCTCATTCTGCTGTGACTCTTTACCAGACAGTGCTGTTCCGCAAAACAGGCAGGCAAGCAGGCAAAAAACAACGTGACGGCGCATGCGTTCATAAAATAGGATATTCATGTAATTTTTTTCTCTTTTACTATCTAATTTAAACCATTTTTTCTTCGAGATGGGCAAAAAGTGCCGCATATACAGGATATTTATTGCGGGTTTTTTTGTCAAAACATTTTTCTTGTAATTGAGGGATTTGTCGTATTTTTTCGTTTTTTTTATAGTAAGATGGTTCTGTTGTGTAGCGATATGTTTTATGCAGACTGTATATTAAGTGGTGTTTAAGATGAAAAAATATCTTATTTTTGTGCTCTATCTCTTGTGTGGTGTACTGATTGGTGCGGCAGGATTCTGGTTTGCACGCGGCATGTTCATTGGTGGCTATGAGCGTGGGCCGGAGTGCCGTCTCGAATCTATCAGAGACAGACAGAATATTGTTCCTGTTGCTGTTATCGGATCTGGGCCGGCAGGACTGACTGCAGCGCTCTACTGCGCGCGTGGCGGCCTGCATACCGTCGTCTTTGAGGGTGATCAGCCGGGAGGGCAGTTGATGGGGACCTCGTGGGTAGAAAATTGGCCCGGAATGACCAAAAAGATGGGGCCTGACCTCATCAAGGGTTCGCGCCAGCAGGCGCTTGAATTTGGTGCGTTGTTTGCGCCCGAAACGGTAAAAAAGATCGACATCAACCGGTGGCCCTATCTGCTCGAGATGGCGAGTGGGCTTAAAGTTGAGGCACTGTCGATTATCATAGCGACTGGCGCGACACCACGGCGACTCGGTGTGCCGGGCGAGAGCGAGTACTGGGGCAAAGGCGTGACCACCTGCGCAACCTGTGATGCGCCATTTTATGGTAATGCCGCTGTCGTGGTCGTTGGCGGCGGTGATGCAGCTGTTGAAGAGGTTTTGCAGCTCGTTACGTATGCGCGTCAGGTGACCGTTATTGTGCGCGGTGAGGCCATGCGTGCACCTGCAAAAAATCGTGATCGCCTCAAGGCATACGACAAAGTAGCGATAAGATATAAATCGCAGATTGCTGAGATCAAGGGTGACGGCAAGCATGTGAATAAGATTGTACTGGTTACTGACGGGAAGACTGAAGAGGTCGCGGTGAGCGGGGTATTTTATGCCATCGGGCACCTGCCAAATATTGATGTGTTCAAAGATATTGTGCCATTTGATGAATATGGCTGTATAGCACTCTATGGCCGTTCACAAAAAACAGCGATCAAGGGCATCTTTGCGGCGGGTGATGTCGCCGACCCTGTCTATCGGCAGGCGGGTGTTGCGGCTGGGGACGGTATTAAAGCGGGACTTGACGCCGCTGCTTTCCTACGCGAGGTCGGCTATGATGAGCGGCTTGAAGAAGAGCTTGCGGCCCAACTCTATACCCCAGAGGGGGGACTTGGACGCAAGGCATTAACCGGTATTAAAACGGTCAGAGAGCTCGATGCGGCGATTGCAAAGCATGAGACCGTGGTGCTCGATTTTTATACTGATTCATGCCCATCATGCATGCAGCTGCTCCCTATCTTAGAGCTCTGGGCAGCTAAAAAGAGTGATGTAGCCTTCCATAAAGTGAATGTGCTTGAGGGGCCAGAGATTGCAAATCGTTATGATGTCGCTTCCGTGCCGATGGTGGTTGTCCTCAAGAAGGGAGCCCTCTCGGCGCGCATGGGGCACGATCTGACCCCTTCACAGGCGATGAAGTTTTTGCAGACGGCGCTTGAGGGGTAGCGGGGTCCATACATTGCACGTGACAAAGTTTTGTGGATTGTGAATGCTGCCGGACTTTTCACTTTTTGTGTTTATTTTTTGCACTTAGTGTTATACTTTTTCCTGTTGAGTATCACGGTGAAATACCCAAAAAATTTATGGGCCGGATGGCGAGAGGGATGAGCTTATGCAAGATAAGACAAAGCCGGTTTTAATTGAAGAAGAATTGCAGTCATCGTTTTTAGATTATGCGATGTCTGTTGTGGTAAGTCGTGCAATCCCTGACGTACGTGATGGGTTAAAGCCCGTTCACCGTCGGGTTTTGTATACGATGCACCAACTCGGTTTTTTCTACAATAGACCGTATCACAAGTCAGTTCGCGTAGTTGGTGATGTTCTTGGTAAATATCATCCACACGGGGACTCTGCGGTATACAATACCATGGTCGGCATGGTACAAGATTTTTCGAAGCGGTATCCGTTGCTTGATGGGCAGGGCAACTGGGGTTCGGTCGATGGCGATAATGCCGCGGCCATGCGTTACACCGAAGTCCGTATGCAAAAGATCTCGCAGGAGTTGCTTGCAGACATCGAAAAAAAGACCGTCGATTTTGTACCGAACTTTGACGATTCTACCGTTGAACCTGTTATACTGCCAAGTCGCATCCCGCAGCTTTTAGTTAACGGGACGTCTGGCATTGCAGTCGGTATGGCGACGCTTATCCCGCCGCATAATTTAGGTGAAATTATAGACGCATGTCTGGCTATTCTTGCACGTCCTGATTTTACTGAAGAAGAACTTTTTAAGCTTGTTCCGGCGCCAGACTTTCCTACAGGCGGCATCATCTGTGGCCGTGCTGGTATCGTGCAGGCCTACCGTACGGGACGCGGAAATGTGATTGTGCGCGGTGTCGTTTCTACCGAAGAGACGAAGAAGGGCACCAGTCTTATTATTACCGAATTGCCTTATCAGGTCGTTAAAGCCGATCTTGTTATAAAGATTGCTGACCTGGTCAAAGATAAGGTCATTGAGGGTATTGCCAATATACGTGATGAATCCGATAAGCGCGGTATGCGCCTGGTGATCGAGTTGCGGCGTGGCGAGATTCCTGATGTTATTATCAATCAGCTCTATACCTACACACAGTTACAGACGTCTATCAGTATTTTGATGCTGGCGTTGCTCGATAATCGCCCGATTGTTTTTACGCTGCGACGGCTTATTGACGAGTTTCTCGCACATCGACGTGAAATTGTTTTTCGTCGTTCCCGCTTCGATCTTGATCGTGCAAGTGAGCGTGCGCATGTGCTTGAAGGATTTATTATAGCCCTTCAGAACATCGACGAAGTCATACGTCTTATTAAGGCAGCCCAGACGCCGGATGAGGCGCTTGATGTTCTTAATAAGCGTTTTGCTATTACCCCAGCACAGGGCAAAGCTATTTTGGAGATGCGTCTTCAACGGCTGACTGGCCTGGAACGTGAAAAGATTCATGCCGAAATTATAGCGATCAGAGAAACGATAGCTTTCTTGGAGAGCATTATTAATGACCCTGAACAGCTCCGTCACGAGATCCAGAAAGAGCTGATCGAGTGCAAAGAGCTATACGCTGACAAGCGGCGTACGCGCATTGAGGGCGCAGCCGATCAGTTGACTGAAGCTGATCTGATACCCGATGATAGCGTGGTAGTTACCTTGACAAGAAAAGGCTACACCAAGCGTGTTCCTCTCGAAGTCTATGGTGTCCAGCATCGTGGTGGTAGGGGTAAGCAGGGCATGGCGACGCTTGAAGATTCTGATGACATTGTTCAGGATATCTTTGCGGCGCGTAATCATGATGAGCTGCTCTTTTTCACTAACTTGGGCCGTATTTATGGTAAACGAGTTTTTGAAATTCCAGAGAGTTCTCGTACTGCCAAGGGGCGTGCAATTGTAAATATTTTGCCGTTGCAAGAGGGCGAATATGTGGTCAAACTGCTCTGTACACGTGAATTTGAGAATCGCTTCTTGGTTATGGTAACGCGCCATGGTGTTATCAAGCGGACTGCAGCGAGTGAATTTTCGTCAGTGCGGAGTACCGGTATTCGCGCGTTGACCCTCAATGAGGGGGACGAGCTTGCATTTTGTGCCCTTAGTGGTGGTTCAGACTCTATTGTTCTTGTTACTTCCAAGGGGAATGGTATCCGCTTCAAAGAAGATGAGGTCCGTTCGATGGGCCGTCAGGCCGCGGGCGTACGTGGTATCAAGCTTCGCGCAGGAGACTTTGTTAAGGGCATGGAGGTCGTTAATGATGGACAAGAAATTCTTTTTGCTACGTCACGTGGTTATGGTAAACGGGTCAAGGTTGTAGATTTCCGTGTGGCGCACCGTGGGGGTCTTGGTGTTCGCGCCATACCAACCGGTGGTCGCAATGGTGAAGTGATTGGATTGGTTCTGGTGAGCGATTCCTCGAGTATTCTTCTGATTGATGCATCTGGTAAGATTATCCGTATGTTGCCAAAAGAGATTCGCACCATGGGCAGACAGGCACAGGGTGTCCGTCTGATTCGGCTATCGCCTGATCAGACACTGGTCGGGATTGCGGCGTTCGAAGAAGACGAAATAGATGAGGCCGAACTAGTTACGCCGGAATTGCCAACGCCTGAAGAGGCGGCGTCTGACCAGGCTGAATGATAAGTTAGAAATAGGTTTAAAAACCCGCACACACGAGGCTTTTTAAAAGGCGCAGTGCGTGCGGGTAGTTTTGTGAATTATTTTTGGATTCTCGATGATCAATAGACGTGCTATTCTTCACTGTGCGCTCATTCCCGGTATCGGGGATGTAACGATAGGCAAGGTATGCAATGCCCTCGGCCCGAACCGAGCTGCAGAGATGTATGACTGGTGCGTAGGTGATTTTATCGAACGGGTGGGGATACCGCTTTCTCAGGCCCAGTTGCTGGTAAATGGGCTTGCAGATAGGGCTATGCTTGAGCGTGAGTCTGCGCTTATTCAAAAGCACGGCATCTCTTTTACCACAGTTATTGATGATGACTATCCAGCGGCGCTCAAGACGATCTATGCACCGCCAACAGTTCTTTTTTGGCGAGGCACCTCTCCCCAACTGTTTCCCCATATTCTGGCGTGTATTGGTTCTCGTGCTGCAAACCGGTATGCGCGCTCTGTTATCAATCATTTTGTTCCTGAGCTTGTTGTTGCAGGATGGTGCATTGCGAGCGGTGGCGCGCTCGGTGCAGATACTATGGCGCATGAGGCAACATTGGCGGCTGATGGTCAGACTATTGCGATCATTGGCGCGGGTTTGTTGAGGCCCTATCCGGCAACTAATAAAAAATTATTTGAACGTATTGAGGCTTCAGGAGGGACGGTTGTAAGTCCCTTTCCGCTTGAGATGCAGGCGATGCCGGGGAATTTCCCTGCCCGTAATCGTATTATCTCGGGCTTGAGCAGGGCAGTTGTGGTGGTACAGGCGGCCGAAAAGAGCGGCGCGCGGATTACGGCGCTCCAGGCACTTGAACAGGGGCGCGAGGTATGTGTAGTGCCCGGCGATATATTCGATCCACTGAGTGCAGGTTGCCATCGGCTGCTTAGTGAGGGAGCAACCCCGGTGACTTCTGCAGCAGAGGTTTTGCAGGCGTGCGGTTGCGTGCCCATGGTAACACCGGTGGCAATCCATGATCGTGATAGCCAAGCTGGTCTTGTTGACCAAAAAATGTGCGTAATATCGGGGGATCCCCTTCTAAATTTGTGCCGAGAGGCACGTACGTTTGATGAGCTTCTTGTGGCAGCCGGATGTAGTTTTTTAGAGTTGCAGGAGCGGCTTTTTGACCTACAGCTCGAGGGTGCCGTTATGCAAGACTTTCTCGGACGCTGGATGACAGTGTAATGATTTTTTGTCATCACGCATGTTTTCTGGTACAATAAAACCACTTAATAGACCCATTTTTTGACTAATATGGAGAATTCCAATGGCAGTTCCAAAACGAAAAGTATCTCGCTCGCGTCGTGATAAACGGAGCGCAAATAAAGGCCTCGACCCGCAAACGGTAAATTTGTGCCATGCAGGTTCGTGCGGTGGCACACCTAAGCTCCCCCACCAGGTCTGCCCAAAATGTGGCTTTTATCGTGGGGTAAAAGTGTTAAAAACAAAAGCGGATCGTGGTCTGGTACGTGATGAAAAGCGTAAGGCAACAGAAGCGCGTCAGCCAAAACAAGAGGCTTCGGACGCACAACAACAGGGCGAGTAATTGAAAGGGTTGGGTAGTCATGGTCTTGAATAATTGGTATGCCCGGTTTAAGAAGAGCGGCCGCTCACGATATATGATCGTGGGTGGCGTCGTCTTGGTCGTGCTTATTGCTGATATTGTTGGTTACAAATGGTATTCTCGTCGGTATAACGACCGTGCTCAGATGGCGCTCTCACAGGCGATTGAAGTGCTTGATAAGGCGACGCGTGGCAATGTTCAAACACTCTGGAAAGAGGCTGAAAATGCCTTTAGAGATGGGTACCAACGGTATCCGCAGTCTGCGTCAGCGCCGTATCTTTTGAGTTTTTGGGCTGACACGGTTCTTCATCAGGGTGACATGGCACGTGCGCTTGATCTTATGAATAAAGCGATTCTTGCGATGTCCAAGTCTTCGCCGCTCTACCACGCAATGGTGATAAAGCGCGCTCTGATGCGGCTCGACACAGCTGATGCGGTACTTATTGCTGAGGGCAAAAAAGAGCTACACACGCTTGCACAGGATAAGCAGAATAAGCGGCGTGACGAGGCGCTCTATTTTGAGGGTTTGGTTGCGTTTGATAGCGGTGATAGTGTTGGCGCTGAGCGCATTTGGCAGGATCTATTCACCTCTTTTGGTGATAAGTCTGTATGGACGCAGGTTGCTCGCGCAAAGCTTGAATACCGCATATAAAAATTAATTGATTGGAGTCTGATGGTGGCCCACGATGACCGGCCTGTCCGGGTTCGTTTTGCGCCGTCTCCTACCGGGCATCTGCACATTGGGAGTCTGCGCCTTGCGCTATTTAATTGGTTGTTTGCTCGCAATAAGGGTGGTGTTTTTATCATTCGCATCGAAGACACCGATCTTGAACGCTCAAAGCAAGAGTATGTTGATTCGATTCTTAATGCCTTTAAGTGGGTGGGCATCGAGAGTGATGAGCCGATCCAGTACCAGACGCAGCGGTTTGAGCTCTACCGTCGTTACATCGAAAAATTAGTAACTGAGGGTAAGGCCTATTGGTCCGATCCGACAAAAGAAGAGAACGGTCTAAGTGTTGTCCGTTTTCGTCTGCCACGCGACAGAAAGACAGTTGGTTTTCATGATGCCATCCATGGTGAGATCTCGTTTGATATCGATCAGATTGGGGGCGATTTTGTGATCGCGCGTGCCGATGGGTCGCCGCTCTACAATTTTGTTGTTGTGATCGATGACATCGAGATGAAGATTTCACACGTTATACGGGGTGATGATCATATCTCTAATACTCCTAAACAGATTCTTTTGTACGAGGCGATCGGTGCGCCGTTGCCGTTGTTTGCGCATGCGCCAATGATTTTGGGGCCCACGGGTGCCAAATTGAGTAAGCGTGATGCCGCAACATCGGTGGTTGAGTACCGTGCCATGGGCATCTTGCCCGATGCACTCTGCAACTATCTGGTCCGGCTCGGATGGGCACATGGTGACCAGGAGGTTTTTACCAAACAGGAGCTTATTCAAGCTTTTTCGCTCGCTGAAATTAATAAATCAGGTGCTATTTTTGATATGGCAAAACTGCTCTGGATGAATGGGGTCTACCTCAGGAGTGCGTCTGCTGCCTGGTTGATCGACTATATCCATGCGAATATGGATGCCGATTTTACGGCCCGGTTTCCTGGCTGGTCCCGTCAGCAGCTTGAGCGTGCGCTTGAGCTCTACAGAGAGCGGGTGACGACGGTGCGTGAGCTTATCGATACTGTATCTGCGCTCCATCGGGAGCCTGAGCTTGCTGATGTGCCGACTTCCGAGAAGTGGGATCAGGCGACTCAGGCGCTCTTGGGCATGTTTATTGAGCGGCTTGAAAAGCTTGAGGATGTCTCGCCTGCGGCCATCGAGCAGCTCGTAAAAACGTTATGTAAAGAGCGTGGGGTGCCGCTCCCTGCAATTGCCAAACCTGTTAGGTTTGCGCTTACCGGTACATTGAGTAGTCCCTCTGTCTATGAGTTGGTTGCGTTGCTTGGACGCCAGGTGAGTGAGCAGCGTATTGCACGTCTGAGAAAGGTATTGTCATGAATCGTGAAGAGTTGCGTGATAAGCTGAAGGCTATTATTGCCAGTCAGCTTTCGATCAAGCCGGAAGACATCATCGATGGTGTGACGTTCGATGAGCTGGGGGCGGATTCGCTCGATCGCGTTGAAGTGGTTATGAAGATAGAAGAGGTGCTCGATCTTGAGTTGAATGATGATGAGATGGAAAAGATTTCTACGTTTGCCGAATTGGTTGACTATGTCGATCGGGTTGCGCAAAATAGTTAGGGTAAGCTAAAGAGATCGTGGGAGGTGCAATACATTTTATTGCACCTCCCACTCTTGTCTTGCGTAATTCTGTTTTACCTATTTTTTCTGTTCTGTGGCTTTTACAAGCTGCTTCAACAAGCTTGGGTCGGTTATTTTGAAGGCAGGTATGTTACTTTCTGTTGGTTGAAGTTTAATATTCTTAAATTTATCAAGTAGCCTTTTTTTGAGATTTTGATAGTTCTTTTTTCCTGCCTGCTCAGTAATGGTAGTGAGAGACTCTTGCGTGAATAATGCATCTGGTAAATACTGGTATAATATCTTTATATTCATATCTGCACTATGCTCGTTTTTAGCTAGGTCGATGGCAAAGAGGAGTAGGTTTTTGTTTTTTTCGGCGAACGTTGTAGTAATGGAGGACACTGATTTTTTTAGCGGTTCTTTATCTTCATACTGCATAACTCTTTTTAATTGGTCTAATTTTTTCGTTTCATACTTTTCTTTATCTAATGGGGACATCAAGATATCTTTATGTTTGGTTAATAAATTTTTTTCTTCTTCAAAAAGATCTTTATCTACGGCATTGAAAAGCATCTCTCTTTTATTGAGCTTATCGTAAAGCTCATCCCCCATCTTTTTACGCTCTTCTTCCTTTTTTTTCTTCATCGTTAAGCCCAAGGTATCTCTGATATTCTGTGCTGTTGTTATTGCAGATTTATTAAGGAAGGGACTAGGGAATTCGTATTTCTTGATAAGTTTGTAGATTTGTTCTGCCTCTTCCAGAAGGTTAACGGGCTTAGGGGGTCCGTTTTTCTTGATAAGTTCTGTGTAGATTTGTTCTGCCTCTTCCAGTAGGGTTGCGGCATTTGGATTTTTGAAGTTCGTTACTAGGTCTATAGGTTTTTGCCCCTGATTGTTTTTCGCTGTAGCACTTAACACTGCTCCGTTTTCGAGGAGTACTTTCATTGGGCTGTCGTTAATAACTGTGGTATGCGGCAGCGCGGATGCTACGTGCAGCGGAGTGTTTCCGTCGAGATCAGATGCATTGGGATCTGCTTTACCGTTGTTGATCAGAGACTCGACCATAGCCGCTTTTATTTTTGCATCAATATTTATTGGGAATACATAGCTTAATATCGGCATTTTATTGTAGTCTGGGTTGTTGATAAAATCGGAAATCTTATAGGATGTTTTCTGTGTGAGCATTGTCTTCAATAAGCCAAAATCTCCTGCGTAGATGGCATAGTATAGTTTGTTGATTATTGCTTGCTCGAAGATTTTTTTGTACATCTTCCATAGAACTGGTGAAAATATATTATTTATTATAACTATGTCATTGTTTTTTATGGCCTCTAACATGATGTTTTTACATATATTGTTATAGGCTTGGATTTCTTCTTGGTCCAGTTGATTTGCAAAATCAGGAAATTTTAAGTTTGCACTTGCTTGGCCATATTCTACAGTAGCCTTGATGTATGGATACAGTTTTTGCATTTTTTCAAGATAATTAAGGTTTTTTTCGGGGGCCATCGCGCCAAAGAAATCGATTGGGATTGTATTAATATTTTTAAATGCGCCTTTTTCTTCGACTACCCATTTAACAAAGTCCAAATCTTGCATAATAGCAATATAGGTCAAAAGGGTATCCTTGCTATCCTTATCAAGGATGGTATCGAGTGAAAAATAGGGGATTAGTTCTTTGAGCATGGAAATCTTTCCAGCTTCTTTCAAACTAGAAATGAGAACCACGTTGAATGGGTGTTTGTCCATCGGAACATGGGTGACGAGTTCGGCGAAGATATAGGGCGAGTTTTTAAGTATATTGCTTACTTTTTGAACATCTCCCGTTTCGATTGTTTTGTTTAGATGCTCTATTACATATTTAACTATATCTTGTTTTTTTCGCTTCCATAAGGCATTATGCTCTTTCGTCTTTTCATCTACCGTTTTTTCCCATATTGCGGGAAAATTGTCTTCGTCTATTGCCTTTTTAAGAGCTGTAAGTTCAGATGGTTCTTGCTCTTTTGGAGGAAGCGTAATGATTTTTGTAGGTTCAATGAGTTTCTTGGGTTTTTTTCCAATTATTTCACCTATCAGCTCTTCGGGGTCTTTAAGCTTTCCTAACCACGCTCCAAAATCATCAGGATCGTTATCATCCATAGCTCCTAACGACCCTACCACACAGAGGGCGCAGACGAACAGAAGCTTTGAGATCAGTGATGCTATTTTTTTCATAAGTGAACTCCGTAATTTTAAAATGTAACAGATAATATAAACATACATGAGTTTTTATTTTACTTCATCCTACACCCCTATTCTATCAAGGTTTTCTGGCAAGCTTTCTAATTGCTGGCGCTTTTTATGGCCCCATTTTGGCGATGGGGTACCCCGTCCGTCAGGGTGACGCATGGTAGTCGCTTGTGGTACGTGTGGTTGATTACAAAGCCGTCATATTTTATCCCCAACCGTGCCGTCATGCGTTCGAGTGCTTCAATATGCTTGCGGGTGTCGTCTACCATCATAATGTAGTTGGGCCTATATCTTAGTTGCAAGAGAAGTTGTTCAAGGGTATTTCCCTTGTCGTTGCCTGCGCAAAAAATAATTCCTGGTGTGTAGTGGGCCGGTTTGGGGAGATTTTTGATCGTATAGCACTGGTCCCAATCGCCGTCCTGTTTGTTAAAATCGACCAAAACTTGATGGAGCTGGCGATAGGTGATGTCAACAAAGTCGATCGACCGGGCGGTGAGCGCGAGCACGTGTATCCCCTGGTGTTGCAGGGCAGCAATAAGTTCGTCCTGCTCCCAGTCCGCCTGGCAGACGCTCGTTTTTCGGTGGGCGACGAGCTGCTCGATAATGGTTTCTTTAACCGCGTCTGCCGGTGATTTACCCTGTTTGGTTAGTTTTGCGACCTGCTCACCAAACCATGCGTCGCGTGCCTCTGGTTCATTGGGATAGAGAAGCGTTTCATCGATATCAAAGCAGACGAGTATTTGGGATGCACTCTTTTCGTAGAGCAGCTTGTAGGTATCCAAAAAGGTGCCGGAGCGGAGTTGTTGGTGTACGTCTTTGTATACGTTCTTGTAAATGTATCGGGCGATCTGGGTTATATCATCGATAGTGTGGATTTTGGTATGAGCCAGACGAGTTGCTGTTGCGGCCAGCAATAGCATAATGAGATAGCGCAGCTTTATGTGTATCATGGCAGTGTTCCCCCTAGCCGCACACCCTGAGCCTGTCGAAGGGTTTCTTGAGTGCGGGTTGATGCAAAAAATGTCTGTTTTTTCCGCACATTTAGACCCTTCGACAGGCTCAGGGTGTGCGGATCTTTACGAAAATTTATATATTTTTATATCTGGTCCCACCTACAAGCTAGCAGATGGGGTAGGTGGAATGGAATGGTTTGTGTTACAAAAAGCGGCCCGGGACAACCCCGGGCCGCTCAGTGCTTTGTGTTTGTGTTATTTGCTTAGAACGAGACGCCACCTTGTAACATAACACCCCACATATTAACCGCGCCCTTATCAGAGCAGCTTGCGAGTTCGACTTCGCCGCCAAGACGAAGCATTGGCGACCAATCGCAATCGGTCCACTCGTAATCGAGGTGGCCGTAGACGCGGTGGGTGACCTGGCTTGGCACGCGTGCTGAGCAGAGATCGAGGTCTGAAGAGGTCAAGATGACTGGTGTAGGTGTGTTGGTGGTCAATACATATGTTGTCGGGTTGATGCCGATTGTTGTTGAAGAGGAGGTTGTTGCTGGTGTTGAGCCCGTGTAGGTCGTGAGATTGCTATTGTATCCACTTAGTGCAGCAAGCGCCGGGGTATTTACCCAGCCGATTGCTTGCGAGTTGTCTACGGTAGCAGTTGCATAGGCCGTTGCCGCACTTTCTGTTGAGCTGAGCAGGTATGTTGTGACTGGACTAGTAATAGCTGTTACCGTATTGCCGACCGAATCGCCCTGATAGAGCTGTACTTGCAATGGTGTGTTACCCTTGATGCCGAGATTCTTACTCGCAATTGTTGAGTTGCAACCGTTGCAGAGTTCGCAGATCTCTTCACGTGATTTGCCATAGATGTTGTAACCGATTCCGGCGCCAAAGCCGCACTCATTCTTGTAAAGCAATCCGATGACACCTTCGCCCTGTACCGCAACTTTTACTTTTGCCCGACGTGTGGTGTAGTCGATAGCATTGTAGAGATTGCCAGTGTAGAGATAGTTGGCGTCAAACTCTTTGAGGAGCATGTAGCGGCTTAGACGACCTGTTGTGAAGTCGAATGAACGGGTCTGCTCTTTTTCAAAGAGGTGAACTGCGTAGCCCTGGAGGTACATATCGAGAGTGTGCGCTTCGTCATCACAGCTGTAGAGCCGTGCGTGCGCATCAATGCCACCACCAAGTTTCCAGTGATCGTCACCGATGGTTGGCTTGAAGATACAGGCTGCGTGGCATTCGTCCATCTCGGTGCCGGTTGGTGCTACAACGCGGAGATATGCGCCGACATGGTAGTCTTCGCACTCATAGAAGTTGTATCCAAGATCAAAGTTGAGCGCAGCGAGTTTTGTCTCCTCGCAGTCACAACCAAAGAACTTGCCGTATCCCCAATTTTGCGCCATGTCACCGATATTGGTTCCCGAGAGAGCCGCAAGAAATGTGCTGTTTGGAGTAACGGTCGTTGGCATAGCAGCATTTGCCACGGGCACGGAAGACATGTAACCCGCAACGATTGGTGTTGTTGACAAGGTTGTGCTTGTCGATGTTGAACAGGTATTGCACGAGCTATTGCAGCAGTTGCAGTCATCGTTGAGATTCCATTTGGAGTGCACGAGTGGCAAGTTGACCTGGAAGTAGAGCCCGTCGCAGAGTTCATTAAGCCCGATATAGAGCTGGAAGTCAACGATATGGTTCTGTATGCGTGGGCAGAATGTCAATGTTGCATCAGTATCTAGTGCCATGCCAAAGTTGTCGGCAAGTAGGTCGGTAGAGACGCGTGTTGTTGTCGATTGGCTGCCTACAAAGTGGAGGCTCTTGCTACCAAAAAGGTACTCAGCCATCCGTTCGCCTCTAAAGCTGCGCATGTATTCGTAGTTGATACTAAAGTTGCCGTAAAGACAGTCTTCATCAAACTTGTAGTTGAAGAAGTGGTTTTGCCAGTCGAGACGATCACCAAGCGAGCGTGGTATTAGGACTGTGCCGTAGCTATTGCAGTCACAGCCAGTGTTAGATGTGGTTCCACAGCTGCCGCAGCATCCGTCGCTAGCTGTCACTGAGCCAACAATGGTAAGCAACGATAGCATTAAACCTATCCGTAGATGGTTTTTCATAAGGTACTCCTTATATTAAGACAAACCCGATTATATTAATCGAGAAAAACAACCGATATGTAAGATTTTGAGTTCTTTTTTTGTATGAAGAAATTTTCCTTTTTTCCACTCGTGTGTTGACGGTGTATACTGTAAACGAAAGAGCGAAGCTTTGCAAGTGGCCACTGTTGATTGAGGTCCTCTGGATCGAAGTTTCAAAAAAGTCTTATTTAGAACGGGGTTTTCCAATGTTTTGTTTGTATGTACTGGTACAGATTTTACTCGAGTCACTACCGATAAGTAGTTCTACTCACACTGCGTTGCTCGGCTTGAGCGCCCCACAGAGCATTGACTTTTTTGCGCATGGCCCGACTGCCCTGATGCTGCTTATCTATTTTCGTGATGAGATTTATACATTTTTCTCACAAAAGTCTCTTGGCTGGCGACCCTGGATATTGTATGGCGCAAAAATTTTTGTGGCGGAGCTGGTGACCTGTTTTTTCTTCTTGTTGTTCCGTTATAGTGGTTTTACATTGTCCCTCTGGTTTGGTCTTTTGACCACGATGTTTCTTCTCTTTTCGCTCAAACTTGCACCCCATATTGTTTCCCGACGTGTGAGCCGTACAGTATCCTGGTCTGCCCTGTTGGCTGTTGCCGTCGTGCAGGGTCTTTCGCTCTTGCCAGGGATATCGCGTCTTGCCTCGACGCTTGTTATAGCGCGTTGGGCAGGGCTTGAAGCACGAACAGCATTTAAGCTTTCATGTGCGTTGCAGGCACCACTTTTTGGTGCTGCGGCGCTTCTCGGCCTCTGGCAGATCTCTGGTTTGCCCGAGTACCAAGCCGTTCTCTCGTTCTCGTGTCTCGGCGGTACTGTTCTTGCCATGATTGCGGCATACCTGCTTCTTGCGTTTGTCGAACGGCTCTACTGCCGTGAAAAGCTCTGGATCTTTGGTTTCTATATGATCGTTCCGTTCGTATTATCGCTTTTTTTATAAAGTTCTTGCTTTCTTGGGGGGCAAAGCTTTAGCATAGACAGCGAGAAGATAAGGGGTTAGTTATTACGGGGTGAGGGAACCATGGCTCAGCGCGTACTTTTTACGGGACGTGGCATGGCTGGTCTGATCTGCTGTGTTACGGCATTTATGCTTTTTTTTATTTTTTTTACCTTCGATCCACGTGATCCATCGTTTTTTAACGACATAGCACCATTCGATCCATCTGCGATAGTGACGTTTGGGGGCTGGTGGGGCGCAAGTCTGGCAGAAGTTTTTTTCAGGGCGTGTGGCACGAGCACTTTCTTGTTTTGTCCGCTCCTTCTCCTGATGGCATGTTATCTATGGCGCTTTGCGTGGGCTGATCTTACCCGAGTTTTTGGCGGCGTCTGCCTATTTTTTGTAAGTCTGATTTCGTGCGGATCGTCGACGCAAGATCCTACCATTAGCGGTTCCATTGGTCGGGATCTTTACCATCTTATTGCCCCCCGTGTTGGGCCCCTCTTTTTTCTGGTGGGCAGTACACTTTTCTGCGTAGTAGGGCTTATCTGCCTTGTTCGCTTTTCGTGGGCGAGTTATCTGCACCGTTTTTTTTCTATTATATTCGATTGGTTGGGTGTGACAGCCCTTTGCGTTATGATCGGTAGGGGAGCGCGCGCCGCGGGTACTTTCGTGATTCAGAAGATCGTTGCGTTGAAAGAGCAGCTTCTTCTGCCTGGATTGGGCGCAGCTGAGCCGTCTGACGGTGATGATGTTGTCTGGGAAGAGGGGTGGCTTTTTGGTAAAGATGATCCAGCACCTTTTATCCCCACATCGATTATAGAAATTTCAGAACCAGAAGAGACAATGAGCGAGGCGTATGAGCTGCCGCTTGAGAAACTTTTTGGGGGCACACTCGCACCTGAGCGGGAAAAAGATCGGGCTATCCCTGCAGATGCCAGAACAGCTGCACGTCTGTTTGAGACCAAGCTGCGTCAATTTGGTATCGAAGGCTCGGTCGTGTCGATCACCGCGGGGCCCACGGTGACGCTCTTTGCCTATGCGCCGGCTACCGATGTAAAGGTGAGCAGGATCGTGGCACTTGAAGATGATCTTGCGCTGGCTATCGAGGCGCGAAGCTTACGGGTTATTGCGCCGATGCCGGGAACATCGTATGTCGGTTTTGAAGTTGCCAATCGGGTAAGCGAACCGGTTTTTTTTGGTGACCTGGTGGCGCGTGCACCATTCCGGGATCCGGGGCTCACGCTTCCGCTCGTGCTCGGCAAAAATATTACTGGTGACGATCGCATTATCGATCTTGCCACACAGCCACACTTGCTCATTGCTGGATCGACCGGATCGGGCAAATCGGTAGCGCTCCATGCGATGATTGCGGGACTTTTGAGTAGCCGGTCGCCCGATGAGCTGCGGCTTGTACTTATCGACCCTAAACGGCTTGAGTTTGCAGGATATGCAGATATTGCCCATCTACTTGTTCCCATCGTGACTGAGGGAACAGGCGCGTGTCGGGTGCTCAGATTTTTGGCGAAGTCGATGGAGCAGCGGTACCAGCAGATGGCGCATGCTGGCGTGCGCAATATTCAGGAGTTTCATAGGGTCAACTCTTGTGCCGAGATGCCCTACATCGTTGTTGTTATCGATGAACTTGCGGATCTTATGATGGTAGCTGGCAAAGAGCTTGACATACCACTGATTCGGCTTGCGCAGATGGCGCGAGCCGCAGGTATACATCTGATAGTTGCGACGCAGCGCCCATCGGTCGACGTTCTGACGGGGCTCGTCAAAGTCAACTTCCCCGCGAGGATCGCTTTTAAGGTTGCATCAAAAACTGACGCAAGAACAATTTTGGACCAGAGTGGTGCCGAACGTCTGCTTGGGCGTGGCGACATGCTGCTGCTCGATCCTCGGGGTAGTCTTGAGCGTATCCAGGGTGCGTTCGTGCGCGACGAAGAGGTGAGGGATATTGTTACCCATATTAAGGGGCAACGAGGGACCGATTATCTGGTTATTCCAGATGAGCAGGCGGCAGGTACGGCTGGTGCCGAGCTCGATCCGCTGTTCCCACAGATCGTCGATTTTGTGCGGACGGTTGATGAGATTTCTATTTCGCTTATTCAGCGTCGCTTCCGTATCGGGTATAACCGTTCAGCGCGCCTTGTTGATCAGCTTGAGAGTAAGGGGGTTATTCTGCCTTCGCAGGGTGGCAAGATGCGCAGGGTCGCGCGAGATTCATCTATAACTTGACAATGTGGCAAAAAAACGCCAATTTTATGCATATATACCCTAAGAATGTCTGTCTCTGTTTGGCGGGATAATTTCTATGATGCATGGCGCAAATAAAAAATTTATTATGACCGTACTGCCTGACGCTGTTATTGTGGGAGAATTTCCCCTTGCACCCAGTTCCTGGGTGATCGATTCTCGTAAGGTATTGCCGGGAGCGGCTTTTGTTGCCCTCAAGGGTGCAGTGACTGATGGACACCTTTTTATTGCTGATGCAATTGCGCGTGGTGCGCGAGTGGTCATTATGGATAGTGCCAATCGTACGTGCATAGCCAGCTTGAGCAGTCAGGCTGTCTTACAGACCTGCTTTGTCCTCGTCCAGTCGCCTGAAGATGCGCTCGTGCGTCTCGCGGCGGCGTGGCGCGCCCAGTTTGCCATTCCGGTTGTTGGAGTGACAGGTTCGGTTGGCAAGACGACGACCAAAGAGCTTATCGCGGCGATGGCTGCGTTGGGTGGCAAGTCGTGTCTCTACTCATCCGGCAACTATAATACGCTTCTTGGCGCGGCTATGACACTGCTTGAGCTGCGTCCTGATCATGACTGTGCAGTGCTCGAGATGGGTATTTCGCTGCGTGGGGAGATGGCCCGATTGGCGGATCTTGTTCGGCCGACGCTCGGGGTCATTACCCAGGTTGCTCACCAGCACCTTGACGGCCTCGGGTCGCTCAACGAGATAGCGGCGGAAAAGCGAGCAATTTTTACCCATTTTAAACCTGACGATATCGGCATAATCAATGGGGACCAGCCCCTCCTGAGCGGGGTATCATACGCCCATCCGGTCGTGAGGTTTGGGTGCAAGCTAACAAACCAGGTCCAGGCTCGACGTGTGGATAGCGATGGGGCGCGGTTGAAGTGTCTACTCAAAATTTACCACGAACGCTTTCAGCTCGACCTGCCAACCCCCCATCGTGGGTGGTTGATGAGTGCGCTGGCATCGGCGACCGCGGCACACTTTTTGGGTGTTGAAGGGTCGTACATTGTTGAGGCGATTCAGACGATGCCTCCGGTCAGAGGGCGTTTTCAGGCGCTACCGCTCAAGCGGTTCAAAGGGACGGTTATCGATGATGCGTACAATGCAAATCCTGAGAGCATGAAAGAAGCACTTCTTACGTTTGAAAAGTTGGAGATGCCAGGGGAAAAAATTGCCATTTTGGGCGACATGCTTGGTCTGGGCGCCAATGGTGCCTTCTGGCACCGGCAGATAGGCCGTTTTTTGCGTAGGGCCCCCAGTATTGAACACGTGATTCTGGTTGGCGAGCAGGTAAAGGCGGCAGAAAAAACTATGCCCCGCTGGGTGACCTATCAGGTGGTACCACGTTGGGAGGATGCAGAAGCGCTGCTCGAATCGTATTTAGTGCGGGAGAGTGCTATTCTGGTCAAGGGCTCTCGTGGTGTCGGCCTTCAGCAACTTGTTAATCGACTTATCTCATAGGATTATATCTGATGGAATCGCAGCAGTCAGTTGTTCATAAATCAGTTCTTGTTGCCGAGGTTATTGAGTACCTTAAGCCACGCCCCGGCGGTCTGTACGTTGATGCAACGTTTGGTGGTGGTGGGCATACGCGCGCGATTCTGCAGGCAGAACCGACCTGCCGGGTTATTGGGTGCGATTGGGACAAAGAATCTCTTGATGAGCAGACTAAAAAGATTTTGGAAGAGTTCCCTGATCGCTTTGAGGCGTTATGGGGTAATTTTGCCGATCTGCCACGTCTACTCGCAAAACGAAAAATTACCAAAGTTGCGGGCATTTTGGCAGATTTTGGCACATCCCAGATTCAGATTGGCACGCGTGCGGGGTTCTCGTTCGGGCGCGAGACACCGCTCGATATGAGGATGTCGACAGCACACTTTAAGACCACTGCCGCGCATATTGTCAATCAGGCGTCTGAGGCGGAGCTTGCTGAGATATTTTGGCGGTACGGCGAAGAGGGTTTTTCACGTCGGATTGCGCGGGTAATCTGTGAAGAACGCCGTAAGAAAAAAATAGAGACAACATCTGAGCTTGCGCGCGTCATCTGTATGGTTGTCCCCTATCGTCATGGGAAGATACATCCGGCCACTCGTGTTTTTCAGGCGTTGCGTATCGTGGTTAATAAAGAGCTTGATAACATCCATGCGCTGCTCAAAGCGTCGATAGAGCTTCTGGAGCCGGGCGGACGGCTGGTCTGTATCAGCTTCCACTCGCTTGAAGATCGTATTGTTAAGCAGTTTATACGAGAGCAGAAGCAGGAGTTGCATAATTTAACGCAACACGTGGTGATAGCGGGTGAAGCGGAATTAGCAATAAATCTCTCTGCGCGTTCGGCCAAGTTGCGTGCGGCAGAGCGGCGGGGACCGTAGTCTTATAGGGGCTAAAAAGAGAGGGTAGTTGCGGAAACGTTGAAATTTATGTTGACAATTGAGTGAAGGAACCGTACAATCGTGATGTACAGTTGATGCCGATTGGTACGTGTTAATGGTCCTGATTAGTGCGTGATGCAAGAGAAGCGTGAAGGCTACAGACGATGAAGATTACAGAAGTGAAAGTATATCCGGCAACTGAAGGCGGTAGGCTCAAAGCGTATGCGACGATAGTCTTTGATGGCTGTTTTATCGTACGTGACTTGAAGATCATCGAAGGGCACAAAGGCGTGTTCGTTTCGATGCCATCGCGTCGCAGAAAGGATGGCACGTTCAGAGATATCGTGCATCCGCTCAACTCAGAGATGCGTGCTACGATTGAAGGGTGCGTTATCGAAGAGTACAAAAAGGTCGAAGCGAGTGTTGCTGCTGGTAGTTGGACTGGTCCTCGTGGTGAGGATGCAGGCGATGAAGGCGGTCAGCCAGGTTCCGATTTTGCGGGTCGTTCTAGCGGTTCATCGCGAGGCGGATACTAAAATTTCAAGATTTGGGTGGGGCGTCGCCAAGCGGTAAGGCACCAGGTTTTGGTCCTGGCATTCGGAGGTTCGAATCCTTCCGCCCCAGCCACTATTTTTTAACCCGAGAGAGATCTCGGGTTTTTTTGTAGAGTTTTACTTTTTATGAAAGGATCGTCTGATGTTAGAACGTCAAGCCACCTATCCAATCGAATCTTTACTGCTCAACCGTTGGTCGCCACGCGCCATGTCGGGTCAGCCACTTGAGCACCACGAATTTATGCGGCTGATTGAGGCCGCTCGCTGGGCACCGTCATCGTACAATAGCCAGCCATGGCGGTTTATCTATGCACGCCGTGATACGCCTGCGTGGGAGAAGTTATTTGGGTTGTTGGTCCCGCAAAATCAGGTCTGGGCAGCGCGCGGAGCGGTGCTTGTCGTGATTCTGTCACAGAAAAATTTTGAGTATGACGGTAGGCCGTCGCGGACCCATTCACTGGCAGCCGGTTCCGCATGGCAGAACCTGGCACTGCAGGGATGGGCACAGGGACTTGCGGTACGTGGTATCGAGGGTTTTGACTATGAGCGGGCGCGGCTTGAGCTCAACATTCCGGATGACATGGATGTTGAGTTGATGTGTGTGGTCGGTAAGCCTGGCAGGGTCGAAGCTCTGCCTGTCGAGCTCCAGGCTATGGAAGTCCCGAGTGATCGGAAGCCGGTCGAAGAGTTGGTTTTTGAGGGGCTTTGGGGAAACAAGCAAGGGCGCGATTAAAAGTGTTACACAGGGCGGTAAAAGCGTTTGACCCCACCCGCTCATCCTGAGTAGCGCAGCGTATCGAGGGACAAGAGCGGGACCTTCGACAATAACTTATTTACCACCACCCATGTCCCTCGATACATTTTTTCGGCATGTACCATGCCTCAAAAACACTCGGGATGAGCGGTGGAGGGAAGTGACTGATAAGAAAGTTAAAATTGTAGAGGTGTACTATGTCGGTATGCATGAGAAGGCCCCATGCTGAAAAGCTCCAAAAAGGGACGTTGCGTGAGGACGAGCGTGATTCAATTCCCGCCGACGAGTTCTTTGCCGAGTTTTATGAGAAGTATGGCAAGGTTGGAACAACGCTGCGCAACTTTCGGGCTCGCGAGCATTTGACCCAGAAGGTTCTGGCCGAGAAGCTAGGCATTACGCAGGGGCACGTTTCTGAGATGGAATGGGGCCGGCGTCCGGTTGGGAAAAAAATGGCGCACAAACTTGCTGAACTATTTAATATCGACTATCGGCTTTTTTTGTAGAATCTGTTTTTGAGGGGGATTGGGGAAACAAAATATGTCAAAAAATAAAAATACACTACTGCTCGCATCAGCGTCGCAGAGCCGGCAGCGACTGCTGACCGAGGCGCGGATACCATTTAAAGTTATCGAGCACCAGTGCGACGAGCGGGCGGTCCAGCAGCCGGGCACGGTCGAAGAGATCGTGCAGCACCTGGCGTTTTGTAAAGCATCTATGGCCGTTCTGCCAACGGCAGTTCTGCCACCAGTGGCGGTTGACGAGCCGGTCTTTGTGCTGGCGGCCGACACGTTTATTTCTGATTCGCAGGGCAACCTGTACGGTAAGCAGTCTACGTATGACGCTGCCGTGGCCACGCTGCGCACGCTCAATCGTGAGGGGGCGCGGGTGACATCTGGTTTTTGCTGCCAGCGTCGGGTTAATAACCAGGTAGTCGAACAGATTGCCGGGGCGGTTGGCTCACGCGTAGAGCTCGATCTTTCTGATGCGCATATTGCAACCTACCTTGCCGGCCGGCCCGATTTTATGCACATTGCGGGTGCGTTGGCGGTGGAAGAGTTTGGGGCACAGTTTGTGCGGGCGATCCACGGCTCGTACACGGCTGTTTTGGGGTTGCCCATGGTTGAGGTGCGTGAGGCGCTTGAGCAGCTTGGTTTTTTTGAGTAGCATGCGCGTCCGATAATTTGGTTTAGAGAGACAACAAAAAACCGCCCCGGGCATTTTGGCGCGCAGGGCGGTGAAAATGGGTTGGGAGATTATTCTTTTGGGGGGTTGGTGATATTCTTTTGGAGGATCTCAAAATGAGAAGTCATCCATGTACGTGTTCTCTCTAGCTCAGGGTAATTCCTGGATAAGCTTTTTAGTATAAGCCATGAGGTGGCATGAGAAATCATGGTGGTAGTTTGTATAATCTTCTCGGAGATAGGGCATTTTTTGGTGCGTGAAGAGTTCTGTGTAAAAATGTTCAACGAGCAAACGTTATCGTTTATGCCCGCGGCCAGCTTTATAAAGTCGTTGGTGGGGGAATTTCTGTTTAGCTCATTGAGCAAGTTTATATCTTGGGTAAGCTTGTCAAAGAATTCGCCAAAGATGGCATATAATTTGGGACAGCCACCATTTTTAGGCCCTTCACAATTATTACACGCTCGCGTCTGCGGCGCGATTGCCACACCCAAAAGGATGAGTAACACAAACTGTTTTGCTAGACTCTTCATATCGTCTCCTTCGTCTGTTTGAACGGTTTCAATCTGTTTTGGAAACTATTCCTTTGGTTTTATGTTTTTTAGCAGTTTGGCTAAATCGTTTTGTGCAAGTTTTTTCTGTATGTTTTTGAGCGCTTGCATCTTCTCTTTGGGTATCGACCCCATGATCTGGTCGAGCGTAAGGTCTATCAGCTTTGTATGGTCTATTATGCTCTCCGTGATTGAGTTTGAAATATAGCGCTGGATTTTTAAAAAATAGGGGCAGAAACTACATTTTTTAAAATTGGGTTTCTGGTGTAGGGAGTTTGCCATCTTTTGGGTGAGTACCAAAAAAGGTAGTATGCTCGTGGTCTGCTTAAGAAATTTTAGGTCGGGAGTATGTGGATTCAGCTTGCCCAGACTTTCATTCAAATAGCGTAGGGGATAGGCAATTTCTCCACATATGTTCCGAAGAACTGTTTTGCGATCGCACACACACTTGCACGCCCTTACCTGCGGCGCAACTGTCAGGCCCAAAAGGGTGAGTAACACGAACTGTTTTGATAAGACCTTCATACCCATCTCCTTGATCCGTTTGAACGTTGTCAACGTGATTAAAACGATCTTAGTGTAACGACTTACACGTGCTTGTCAACGCCGCTGAGGCATTCTGTGCAGGCTCTTGACAGCCGGCGACCAATTTGCCCATCCTGATAAGTAAAGATGGGTTGTAGAGTTTTTTTATCGGGGAGGAGGGGATTATGATCTTCAAAAGAGGTTTGGTTGTTGGGGCGATTTTGCTTCTGAGTTTTTTTACGGTGACCAGTAGGGCGCAGATACGTAATATAATTTTCGATTTGGGAGATGTTATTGCCGAAAAAGTAGGCGTGTCTGGTATTGATAACGAGTACGAGAGAAAACTAAAAACGGTTGCATGGCGTGATTGGTCGATTGGCAGAATAACTAAAGATGAATGGGTTGATCGTACGGCACGCTTCTTTGATCGTAATGATATTGAAAAGCTCGTTGCTTGGTCCCTGGCTGAAAGAAAATTGATCGCTGAAACAGTGGAGACGATCAGTAAATTGAAAAAGAGTGGCTATAAGCTATACCTACTTTCCAATGACAATCGTGAAGCAATCGAAGTGTTTAAGCGCCAAAAAATGCCTGTGGATATTTTTGCTCTTTTTGATGGGGTGATATTCTCATTTGAAGCAGGGTGTAAAAAACCGGAGCCGGAGATTTACCAGGTGCTGTTGCGACGCTATCACCTAGATCCGCATGAATGCCTCTTTGTTGATGATAAAATAGAATTTATAGAGGGGGCAAAAAAACAGGGTATTCAAGGTTTTGTTTTTAGAAAAGAGACGTTTCAGTCTGAGCTTGAAAAGCATCTAAAGCACGACAAAAAGGGCAGCGCACAGACCGGCAGAGTGAAAGATACCGTGATTTTTGATATGGGCTCGGTGATCATAGAAAAGGTAGATAAGCTCTCACTAGAAAAGTCACACAAGTATGCTTTAAAATCGGTCGCATGGCGTGATTGGCAGCGGGGCAGGTTGACGGAGGCTGAGTTTATCGAGCGTACAGCTCGTGCTTTTAACCGCACGGATGCAACCCAGGTTGCGGCCTGGTCTAAATCTCGGCGCAAATTAATTGATGGGACGGTGTCGACCATTCATGAGCTTAAAAATGCCGGTTATAAGGTCTATCTTCTTTCTAATACTAACCTCGAGACGTATGAGACGTTTGAAAAATGGAAGCCGCTGGCTGATGTTTTTTGTTGTTTCGACGGGTTGGTTCTGTCTTTCAAGGAAGGGTGCATCAAGCCGGAGCCAGAGATCTATCAGACGCTGTTGCGGCGCTACCATCTCGACCCGCACCAATGTCTCTTTGTTGATGACAAGAGAGCAAATGTAGAGGCGGCAAAAAAATGTGGTATCGACGGCATTATTTTTACGAAAAAGACTTTCCCTGATGAGTTAAAAAAGTATCTGCCTGATTTGAAACAGAAGAGCGGTAAGAACAACTAAGATTTTTTGAGTTCCGACCGTTCAATGGCCGTCAGCCCTTTGACCGCGGAGCGCAACCGCTGTTTGTGGTTGATGTACACGTTGAGCGCCAGACACACGGCTAGCGTGACGATAAGAGATCTGTTCATTGCCCCCTCCATTTACTACTAGGTTTCAGGACCTTTATTTACTAATAGTATACGATTCGGGTTTTGGTGTACGCAATAGATGGTGGGGAACTATTTTTATGGGGGTGAGAGTGGTGGCCGCTCATGTCCTTCGATACATTTTCTCGGCAAGCCTCGAAAACACCCCAGCCTTCGCCAAGGCTTCGGCGGGCTCTCGTCGGGATGAGCGGTGGTAGGGGTATTAAGAGCTTTCTGTTAGGCCGATCAGAGCGATGTTTTGAGCCGCTCGCCCTGAGGGCGAGCGGAACTAGGGAAATTAGGGGTTTTGTTGCTTTAGCGAACCCTGGTCAATGGATTTCGGTGTGTGGGCGCCAGTTTTTGAGCAGCTCTTTGCAGAGGGTCTCTTTGGCGTTTTTGCTGGTACCCTTTTTGAGCGCGACGGTTGCCCTTCGCACGCTGAGCGCTACTGTTTCGTTATCACAATTCTGCATATCTATCTGGTTGATGGTGGGCGAAACCGGGCTGCCAGAAATGACAAGTTCTTCGGCCAGGATGGCATTTCTGTGTAGTGCGAGCTCAAGCAGGCTAAAGAAGTCAGCGACGCAGATGTGTAGGTCTATCTGATCGGTCACATCGGCGAAGTTGCGCGGGGTTTTTTTGCTGGCTAGCAGCTCACTAAAGCCGTTTTTTGATGCATGCTCGACCAACTTTATCACCTTTTCAGGTTCGTTTTCGACCAACCAGCGGAAGAGGAGTAATAGTTCAAGCGAGATGGCTAGTTGGCCGGCTTCTGCGGGGAATGATATATCCATTACGATCCTTTAATCTTTTTAATTTCTTCACTTTCGCTACCGGGCGCGTCTTGAGATCTATTTTTGAGCATGCCCATGCGTCGTGACGCCACTGCTATCTGCTCGTTTTTCTCATCTTTTTCAAGATCGATCTCATGCTGGAATTTGTTAAATAGGGTGTTGATTTCTTTCTGAAGTCGTTTAATTTTACGCTCCTGTTTGAGGATCATATCGACGCCGGCAAGGTTTATGCCGAGTTTGTGGGTCAGATAGATGACCTCTTCGAGCCGTTCAACGTCTTCATCGGTGAAGATGCGGGTGTTGCCTTCGGACCGTTTGGGCGAAATCAGGCCCTCCCGCTCATACAGACGGATGGTCTGCTGATGGACCTCAAACATTTCGGCAACGGCCGAGATTGAGTAGTAGCCCTTCTTCTTTTTCATCGTCGTTGACCCCTTCGCCGTCCTTTGCCGGTTACACCATCTTAGTATACCCTATTTTAGGGGGAGTTACATGCTTATTTTCGAAAGGTGTGAGATTGCCATGCAGAACAAAAATATAGTTCTTGGTCTAGTTTTTCTAGTAATTTTTTTTGCCACGCCCGTTGCGGCGCGGGAAACGATAAAAGATTATGCGCTCTTTTGTACCCAGGAGCGGGTTAATGGGCAGCTCTTTTCACGGCGTGTTGAGGTGGTCAGGGGTGTCAAAGCCGCGAGTTACCAGGTGGACGAGCAGGAGGTGCAGCTCGATGTGTTTGAAGATCAGCTGATACGTGCGGAGGGTCAGGAGCGGCGCGTTGAGCTACGGGGCGAAGCTGAAAAGATCGGAGCACGTGAGCGGGAGAGCCAACAGACGCGGGCTCTGATTATTAAAAAACTTCTGACCCAACTGGTTGGCCGGTGCAAAAAAGACCTGTTTCTGCTCGAAAAATTCAATCTTGAACGGTATCTTGCTTTCGCCCCAGAAACGCTTACGCGCGAAGATTACGAGCGGGTTGTGACCCAGCTTATCCCGGCGGCCGAGGCGGCGCTTGCCGCAACCGATATGGCGACCGATCTTGCGGTGCTCGAGCGGTTGTACCGCGATCTTGAGCCCCACGAGAGGCGGGTGAACGCTTTTGTCTTTGCCACCATTAGGCAGGCGACTGAGCGGTGCGATGATCCGCGTGTCTTGAAGGAGCTGCTTGCGGTTGTTTCGCAGTAATATTATCAAAGCTGGTGTTAACTCTCATAAATTTCTCATTGTTGCTTTAGCGAACCCCGGGTTGAGGGCCTACGGCCCTCAGACGTTAAATTTGATAAGAATGATATCGCCGTCCTGGACAATATAGTTCTGCCCCTCGGTCCTGATCTTCCCCTGGTCCCGCAGCTGCACCACGCTGTTGGTGACAAACAGGTCAGCGCAGTTATAAATCTCTGAGCAGATGAACCCCCGCTCGAGGTCGGAATGGATCTCGCCGGCTGCAGCGCGGACTGTCGTCCCTTTGCGGATCGGCCAGGCGTGAATCTCTTGTGGTCCACAGGTGAAGAACGTGATGAGCCCGAGGTTCTGGTAGGTCTTTTCGATAATCCGCTGAAGCCCAGATTTTTCAAGCCCCATGAGACTGGCAAACTCAACTGCCTCTTCGTCACCAAGCTGCGAGAGCTCAAACTCGAGTTTCGCGCTGATGGGTATCACTCGCTCCTGCCCAAAATGGGCGATTAGCTTCTGGTAGTGGGGGTTCTGTGTAAAGGCCTGGCTCTGGATCTCGTGCTCAGCAATGTTGGCGATGATAAGAAAGTTTTTTGCGCAGAGCAATGGGATGGTCTCGACCGTCTTTTCACGCATGAGTAGCTGCACTTTTTTAAGGTCTGAACTATTGAGCGCGTCTTCGATGGCCGCGAGTAAAATCTCTTCTTGTGCCAAAAGTTTTGCCTGCTGCACGTCGTTTTTGGCAGATTTGGCAAGTTGTGCTATCTTTGCCCGTCGCTTTTGTACCGATTCAAGGTCCTTGAGCCCGAGCTCCGTCATGATGATATCAAAATCGGCGATCGGATCGATCTGTGCGGAGGCGTGGGTGATGAGTGGATCTTCAAAACAGCGGAGCACATGGAGGATAAGATCGACCTCGCGGATGTGGCTGAGAAACTGGTTGCCAAGCCCCTCGCCCTCAGCTGCGCCTTTGACCAGGCCGGCGATATCGACAAACGTGGTCATCGCTGGGATGATTTTGCCTGAGTTGAAGAGCTTTTGGAGCCGTGGACACCGATCGTCCGGGACGACGGTGCAGGCTTTATGTGGATCGATGGTGCAGAAGGGGTAGTTTTCTGCGGGAACCGATGAGCGGGTGAGCGCGTTAAAGAGGGTCGATTTTCCGACGTTTGGTAACCCTACCAATCCTGCAGCAATTGACATGCGATATCCCTGTTATTTTAGATGACCATAAGATCTGTATGTCTCTAGTTTACCAGCGGTTCTTGAGGGTGTCGATTTTCTGATTTTTACTGAGCACCTTCTTGGCCATGTCCCAGACCGGTTTTTGCAAAAGCTTGCCAGTAACAGCGCCAGTAAACCTAATCGCACTGTTGACCCAGGGTTTTTTCGTGTGCAGGTCTAGTATTTGTGGGATTGGCTGTATCTCTTTATGGGCCGAAGCGCCAGCAGTTATCGACAGAATGAGCGTGTCTATGAAGGAGTTGCCGGTGAGGTTGGGGGTGAGAAGGCCGAAAAGTAGGCTGCCGAAGAAGCTTTTGATATAACTTAGGATGGTTTCTTTTTTTTCTTGTTTAAGCCGTTCTTCCTGTTCTAGCTGAAGTTCTTTCTGCTCACACTTTTCTTGTTCTTTGTCTTCCTGTTGCTCTTCTAACAACTTTTCTTTTGTTTTTCTGCGTGTGTAATTCAGCCCATACTTTTCGCAAGGTAGGTTCCAAAATGGGGTGTAGTAAAAAGGTTTTCTTTCGCCAGTATAGACATTCTCAAGCCTTGGGCATTGATTGAAGATACATTCAATACTTGTTTTTTTTAACAACCCAGATTTATATAACGTGAGTGATGTAAGTTTTTTAAATTTAGACCAATCAATATCCGGGCCGTTTTGTTTCCCCCCGTTGGAGCGTGTCACGGTTAAAGTTTTCAGTTCTAAAGTTCCATTCTTTTTTTCGCATGCCTTAAGTACTAGAGGCAATTCATCGGGACTTTGAATAAAGTAACCTAAAAAATGAAGTCCTTCTAAATTTTGCCAGTTCTTTGAAGGGTTTCCGAATTTAGTGAATACACCACATCTTGTCTGGCCTTGACCAATGAAGCTTTTTAATGACGGAAGTTTTTCGATTAGATTGTTAAGCTGCTCAGTATCCGTGCCGGTATAACTCATCATTAGTGTTTTGAGCTTACGCAATTTTTCCCACTTAATATCGTTAAATGTTTTCCGGCTCTCTTTGGTACAACCCACTTCTGGGCCGTTAAACTGAAATAATTCAAGGTACTCGAGATTTGTGCATTTCTCGAAGATTGCGTTTACCAGTTCTGCGTTTTCGTACGTATTTAGATAAAGAGTTTTTATTTTGGAAAGGTCAGGCAAGTCTTTCAGAGCATCGGTTATTTTCTCGGCAGTCATGTGAGGGTCGTATTTTAGTTCCAATTCGGTAGTTTCATTCTTCTCCATCCCCCACACATCCGACACAACCGTGATCGTGACGAGCGCGAGAGCTAGCAGACTTATCTTTCTCGTAATCGTAAACATAAAACCACCTTCTTTTTATAAATTTAAAAATCTAAAAACTATCTACCATTATTGCGCAATTATCGCATCACTTCAATACAAATTAATCGAATGTTTTGTTATCCCGGCTTACAAAAATCTGTGTATGAATCTGTGTTGCCGTATAAATTATCTATTTGCAATTATAATCTCTAGCCAGAAGAATATTGATTATTATTACATTACCACATGCAAAAATATTGTCAAATATGCTTGATGACTTTCCCGGGTGTCGCATAATTTGGTTGGGGTTGTAGAGGCTGGCGATAGGGATGGGGATGCAGGGTAAGTGGTTGGGGTGTGTGTCGGGGTGTGGGAAGGGTTGTGGAGTTTGAGATCAAGTCTTTGTAGATCGCCCCGCTCGCAAGAACCCTTCGAGACGATCCTTCGAGTCTTCGACCCTCAGGATCCCTCAGGGCGAGCGGAATCCTGAAACTTCCGATACTTACAGTATTTTAGATTCGATGGCCCTGACAGGGTGGGGCGTGGCAATAGTTATCCCCCCATGTTGAGCTATTTGCGCCCAGCACGGGGGGATTTTTAGTTAGTTGATAAGATTTGCGGCTTACTTCTGTTCCGCGTCAGTATCGATCGGCCCCTGTTTGTCCTGACCGTCCTGCTTATCTGTGTCGCCCTTATCTGCGCCGTCCTTCTGCTTGTAGAGGACTTCCGCAAGCTTGTGCGACGCCGTCATGAGGTCGTCAAACGCCTTCTGGAGCTTGTCACCGTCATGTTCATGTTCTTTGAGCGCTTTTTTGGCCGTCTCGATCGCCTCATCGATCTTCTTGGCATCGGCTTCGTCGAGCTTGGTCCGGTGTTCCGTCATGTTGCGCTCGAGTTCCAGAATAGCCCCGTCGAGCCGGTTACGTTTTTCAACCGTATCCCGTTTTTGGCGATCTTCCGCCTCGTGCTCACGGGCCTCGCGTACCATGCGCTCGATCTCTTCTTTTGAGAGGCCACTGCCAGAGGTAATCGTGATCCGTTGCTCTTTGCCCGTGCCCTTGTCGCGCGCCGAGACGTGGACGATGCCGTTGGCGTCGATGTCGAACGTGACCTCGATCTGTGGCACGCCACGTGGTGCAGCGGGGATGCCCTCGAGTCTGAACTGGCCGAGGATCTTGTTGTCGGCAGCCATTTCCCGCTCGCCCTGCACAACCTTGATGTCGACCGCAGTCTGGTTGCCTTCTGCCGTGCTGAAGACCTGCGACTTGCGTGTTGGGATCGTCGTATTGCGTTCGATCAATCGCGTTGCGACGCCGCCCATCGTCTCGATGCCCAATGACAGTGGGGTGACGTCGAGCAGGAGCACATCGGTTGTTTCACCCGTTAGGACCGACCCTTGGATAGCGGCGCCAGCGGCGACCACTTCGTCAGGGTTGACCGATTTGTTGGGCTCTTTGCCAAAAAATTCTTTGACGATCTCTTGCACCTTGGGAATGCGGGTCGAACCGCCAACGAGAATGACCTCGTGGATGTCCGTTTTTGAGAGTTTGGCGTCTGCCATAGCCTTTTTGCATGGCTCGAGCAGGCGCGCAAAGATCTCTTTGCAGAGCGACTCAAATTTTGCACGGCTCAGCTTGACGACCAAGTGCTTAGGACCGGATGCGTCCGCCGTGATGTAGGGGAGGTTGATCTCTGTTTCTTGCGTGCTCGAAAGCTCGATCTTAGCCTTTTCAGCCGCTTCTTTGAGGCGCTGGAGGGCCATCCGATCTTTGGTGAGATCGATCCCGTTTTCGCGCTTGAATTCGCCGGCGAGATAGGTCATCACCTCGTGGTCGACATCGTCACCACCCAGGTGCGTGTCGCCGTTGGTCGCTTTGACCTCGATAACACCGTCGTTGATCTCGAGGACCGATACGTCGAACGTGCCGCCACCAAAGTCAAAGACAACAATCGTACCATTTTTCTTTTTGTCGACGCCGTAGGCCAGTGCCGCAGCTGTCGGTTCGTTAATGATCCTTTTGACGTCGAGCCCAGCGATTCTGCCCGCATCTTTGGTTGCCTGACGCTCCGCGTCATTAAAGTAGGCGGGAACGGTAATGACCGCTTCGGTCACTTTTTGCCCGAGATAGTCTTCAGCTGCTTGTTTGAGCGCCATGAGGACGGCTGCGGAGATCTCTTGTGGCGAGTGCTCCTTGCCCCGAATATCGATTGCCACGCCGCCAGAACGGTCTTTAACGACCTTGTAGGGCACGCGTGCGATCTCCTGCCTGACGTCATCGTAGTTCTGCCCAATAAAGCGTTTAACCGATGCGATAGTGTTTTCTGGGTTGGTTACGGCCTGCCGCTTTGCAACCACACCCACGAGCCGTTCACCATCTTTGGTGAACGCGACGATCGATGGGGTGGTGTTCTGTCCCTCTTTGTTGGGAATAACGGTTGGTTTGCCGCCTTCGACGACCGCGACGACCGAGTTAGTTGTTCCTAAGTCGATACCTATAATCTTTGCCATCTGGTTCCTTTCTAGATATTTTTTGCTAGATATTTTCTGACAGATATGTTGCTTAAAACGTATTTTTCGTAACACAATTTTTATGTGATGTGGGGGCAATTACGTGCCCCCTAACTGTTTTAGGTATAAGATTTTTTGAAGGAAATGTCAACAAGCGCACGCAAGAAATATGAGTGGGGTTGGCTAAGATTTTGTGTGATGGGGTTGAGGGGGGCGGGGTTGGATGTGTCGCATAATTTGTGTGGCTGAGAAAAAGAGAAGATATAAAAGCAATCTGGGCCCCCGCAGACTTTGTGGAGGCCCAGATTGCTTTTGTGATATTTGGAGCAGTTTTAACAAGTGCCCATGTTTTGGCATCGGGCAGACCAATCAGCCGCATAGTCCTTTTGTTGGCCTCCGCGGCATGTCCCCGATGGGTCAAGTTTGTTACACTTTGCTTCGCAGTCTTGTTGTTGGAGTAGGTTGCTAATCCCTGCACAATTGTTTTGTATCTTACAATCTTTGCATTCTTGAAGCGTCGCTTGTAAGCCAATGGTTATGCCTGCGAATGCTATGAACGCTATTAATAATAGTTTCTTCATCTTTTTTCCTTTTTTTACACAGTCTGCGGGGCCCAGATTGTTTTTGTGATGTTTGGAGCAGTCTTAACATCCGTCCCGATTTAACGAGAGTCTGGAGTATCTGTCTCTGTGTCTGTGCTATCTGTATCTGTGATTGCTACTTGCCGCTTTTTACAGTCATCTTGACATGTGGTTATTGCCCTCAATGCTAAATATTCGCATTGCTTTTGTTTCTCAGTTTTATTACCACCAAGTTCTGTTGGACAGTTGAAGTAGGCTGTGTTGTAGCTCTGGCACTCTCTAAGGCACGCATCATAATCTGCCATAAGGCTTTGCCCAATGGCCATGCCCGTGAGGGCTGTGAATGCGATTAATAGTTGTTTCTTCATCTTTTTTCCCTGATTTAACATGTGCCTGCATTTCGGCATGTGACCTGCCATGCAAGTTCAGACCCCGACATCTGTGGAGAACAGCCTTCTTTTAAGTCAAATTTTTTCCAACACTCTTTCAAACAACTATTCAACGTATTACCAGCTGTCTCTGTACACTTATTTGCTTGAGCTATACATTTATCTAAAAGTTCCCTGCAGTTCTTGGGAGCATTTTTACTTGCACACTTCTGTTCCAAGTCTTTGCAATTGCCACACTGACTTATATTCTTTGCCCAGGAATCCCCGCATCCTTGCGGTCCCACGCATTTGTCACAACCGTCACGCCTTTCTGCTAGGCTTGTAGCCATAAGGCTTTGGCCAATGGCCATGCCTGCGAGGGCGATTAACGTTATTAATAATAGTTTCTTCATCTTTTTTTCCTTATTACGCGCAGCTTTGGGTGCGCACACACTCGCTTAACTGATACTGCGACATTTGCGTGCCACAGCCTGGATTCTTTTCAAAGCCATACTGCTTGTCACATTGTCTTGAGCATTTGCCACCTTCCTCAAATGCTTTTGTTTCACATGTTGCATCACCGTTACATTTGGCGACGTTCGCAGCGGTTGTCGATATGCATTTCCCAGCGCATGCATCACAATCAGATTTTTTATCAGCCATAAGGCTTTGGCCAATGGCCATGCCTGCGAATGCTATGAGCGCTATTAATAATAGTTTCTTCATCTTTTTTTCCTTTTTTTATACTTTCAATCCAGTTTTTGCTGCTGCCATCGACAGTTTTTAAGCCCTGCCAACTTTTCCCGGCCAGCCGCCCCTTGCTCTGTCCTGGTTCCTGTCTTCCTGCCTGAGCCCGTTTTTCGGTTTTTCACTCTCCGCGCGGGGGGCTGGTTCTTGCATTGTTAGTTGCTTGTCGCTCTATTCCGGCCATGCCATTCTGCTCGGTTCTGGTGCCCCTTCGACAGTAGTTGCACTTGGAGGAGCAGCTGTCCGGCTTAGGGCAATTTTGGCTATCAGCGCTGTACCGATAAGTGCGGCCAGCACCAGCGCGGCAAAGAATAACATCTTGTTTTTCATCTTCTTCTCCATACATACTCAAAATTTTATCAATTTATCAATTTACTGTTTTTGCGCACAGTCAGTCTTATTACAGCTCTCTTCACACGTCGTTCTTTTGTCTCCCGTCAGATATTGACAGCCGGTTTTACAGAGCTGACACTTATTGGGAGCACTTATCACCACAAGAGCCGCTGTTGACGCTAAAATTGCCGCTATAGTTATTATCTTCATCGTATGTGACATGGACGTGCCCCACTATTAATTTTTGATATTATTGCTCTGGGCATGAGACCTCTCTCATGCCCTCATATCTTAGTCTATAAAATCAGACCCACCAAAAACAATAATTTCAAATATATTTTTAAAAAACGGCCAGAAATTCGCTTGCCTTGCTGGTGACTAATTTGCTATAGTCGACAGGGAGAGCGAAGAGGTGGGAAAGAGGTAGGGGTGAAGCATGGGTATGAAGCGGCCAGTAGTGTTGCCTAGTTTGGCGCTGTTCCGTTTTTTTATAATTTTTCTTCTATTTTTTGGATCGACCTACGCGATAGGTTCTTTTTCCGCTCAGGATGGCTATGAAAATACCTACCGCGAGCTGAAAAAACGAATAGCAAATCACGTTAATTTTCTGGCCACACACGCTGTTCTCGCCGATAAAAATAGTCTGGTTATTCCCCATTCTTTTACAAATGTCCTGGTAAGAGAGCTGGCCGACGCGATCCGCGCGGGGGGAACGGGGTGTCTGCGCGCTTTCTGGAAAATTAATCGAATGGAGCTGCTCGATAACGAAATTGCTTGCCGGGATTTTGTTTTCTTGCTCGTGGCGCTTTATCACAATCTCGCATGTGCAAAAATCTTTTTTGTTAGCGGCGCACCACGGCGCGGCGCGCCAGAGCGTGGAATTCCGTGGCTCAGCCTCGCAGCACTCTATATGCGGCTCAATGCGATCCCTCTTGGCAAACTGTTCGATATTCTGGATGAATGTTATACGCACTACCAGGCTATTTTGAATGACTATGGCACCCCGGCCCAGCCGTCGGCGTCGTTGGCCGACTGGTTTGTTGATTTCTGGTGGTTGCCGACACTTATGATTGGTATGGCAGCTGCCACCCTTGTGCGCTGGATACGCGCACGGCAGCCCAAAAAGAGCCTTGCTCCGTCCCAGTCAAGGGACAGAACGGGGGGAAATAGTTGTCTGTTGTTGCGATAGTTTAGCAAGTCGACAGGTCTTAAAATTTGACAACTATGCCAATAATGTTATAATTAACAAGTATAAAAAACAACCGACTATAAGATCAAATAATGGAGTTTAATTATGAAGAAAATAGTACAAAATATAGCCCTTTCCACCATCTTGTTGACCACTCTGGTGCCGGTGGGAATGGGGGCGATGGGCAAACAGGCCAACGATTGGATAGAGCGAAACGAAATCCTTTACCCTAAAAAAAATGTTAGCAAGAAAACCGGTGTATATTATGCAAAATTCTTGAGAGATATACTAGCCGAGGATGAGGAGGACATAGAAGAAAGAGAAATAACTTTGGATTTAGCTTTAAAAGCTATCGATGTTGATGCAAAAGACAAACATGGCCAAACTGCCCTTCATTGGGCAGTCGAGCATAAAGTCGATCTCGTTAAATATCTTGTTGAGCATGGAGCCGATGTAAATATGCCAGATAAAAATGGCTGGACCGTCATTCTTAAGGCAGTCTACTATGGAGTCGATGAGGTAGTTAAATATCTTGTTGAGGTATGCAAAGTCGATGTCAATGCACCACGTGCTGATGGAGTAACCCTCCTTCATGTGGCAGCCAAGACTGGCAACATTGAGATAGTTAAATTTCTCGTTGATAATGAAGCAGGCATTAATGCGAAAACCAATAGAGGGTTTACAGTGCAAGATTTTGCCAAAAATCAACAGATTAAAGATTACCTGCAACTTGTTGAAGACTTTTATGCGGTAAACGAGAAGAAGATGGCGTTTGACGAGTTTGTCAAAAAGTATCTTGATGCTCAAACCCCCGTGAATCTGGACGATATATTTAATCTTCTCCACCTTGGCACCAGAGAGTTTATGAAAAAGTTTTTTGTCTTTACGGAGGAGCATAAAATTATGTTCTTATCGCCGGCCAATTACGATTCTTGTTACCCTCAATACACAAAAGAGATATATTTCTGTCTTGGACTTGCCAAGAGATTTGGCACACACCAAGCCTATTGGCTTACCGAATGTTTCAAACATTGCGCCAGTTGCGGGCGGGCGTGCGGAACTGGCGCAATGGTAAATGGCGTACCACAGAATGCCACACGTTTTGAGTGGGAGTTGGATAAACTTTACCAGACAATCAAAGAAAATTTACCATGCGGAAATAAGCTCAAGCAGATTCTGAATGCAAAAAATGAGACATCTTTTAAGCAGACGCTAAAGTCTGAGCTTTCTGTTCCAAAAAAATATCTGAAAGACAGATACAAGACGAATGTGAAGCTCGAGAAGATTGAAAAAGAGCAGCAGAACGTGACTACACCTGAAAACAACTTCAAAGATCTTAAGATAGTATTAATCAAAAAATAATTGGAAAAGAGATATATTTCTGCCTTGCTCTCGCCAAGAGATGTGGCCCCAAGAAGCTCTAAGTGAAAGTAAAAAAGAAGTTAGGGATGTAAAAAACCTTACGAAACTTCCGTGGAGTATCGTAGGGTAAAAGTGGCGCAGACGCGATTTATTCAGCTAGTTTTTTGCGCTTGATGCGTTAATTAGATACTCTTCAGCTTCTTTCGCTTTTGCCGATCTCACCAGATCCAAAGCGGTCTTACCTTCGATATCCTTGCAGGTAAGATCGCTTTTTTTTTCTACGAGCAGTTTTATAATGGGAAGATAGACAGGTTCTTTATTAGACTTATCAAAGCCTGCGTTTTCAGCTGCAAAGAGTAGAGGTGTTCGACCACGACTAGCTTTATCGTTGATGTCGATCTTTTCCCCATATTTTTCAAAGAGATGATTGAGAACTGTAAAATTCCCCTTCTCAGCCGTATCGTGCACAACGGTTTTGCCAGAATTATTTTTATTATTGATATTTGCACCCTTCTTCATAAGTTTATCAATTTCTTCCAAGTCTCCTTATGTTTGTCAAATTTTACCAACAAATATTTTGCCGTACTTTCAGCCTCCTCATCCCCGCACCCCATAATCATATAGACGCCCTCTTGTCTTTGGCGTAAATATGCGGCGCACGGAAGCGCAAGAAGAGCAATTGCGCCACTAAATCCATATACAAAAGATTGTTCCGCCCTTGGAAGCCTTTATGGATCCCGAGCGGAACAATCTTCTTATCGATTTATCGATTTATTTTTTAGGGATTACCAGATAGATCTTCGTATCTATAAATCCATTTTTTGCATAGTCTTGTGGATCCTTCGTTTTTGTTACCTCTGGCATTCTTATCACCTTTGGCATCTTTAAGTCTCCTTTCTTTTGAATCGAAAATCCCTTCTTTTGTTGCCAGGCTTCAATCATTTTTGCTATGAGTTCTTTGCGATCACGTGGAGAGAATCTTGAGAGGATTTTAGTCTTACCTTCAGCGTCTTCAATCTTTACAACACCATCGATCATTTTTCTGACGGCCTTATCATATGCACTCGCATAATTTTCCCCATCAAGATATCCGAAACATTTGCGAATCCAGTCGCACTTGCGTGAGCCACTTCTTTTGGCTAAGCCGAAATAGAACCATCTTTTTTTGTTGTCACTTAGATCATTGGGGTCGTACCCAGCCGGAGTGAGCAATTCTTTCTCATCAACAAAAGCAATAAACTGGTCAGCAAACTCTTTTGTACCCAGATGGAGAAGGTCAAATATGTCGGCCAGATGAGCATCAAGATACTTTTTGACAAACTCGTCAAACGCCATCTTCTTCTCGTTCACCGCATAAAAGTCTTCAACAAGTTGTAGATAGTCTGCTATTTCTTGGGCACCAGCAACTTCACGAGCTGTTTTTTGAATAGAAATTCCTCTGGAGCCTATTGCGAATACATCTCCCCCGTTTTTAACAATAGTTTTTGCAACTTCCAGGTGCCCGCCCAAAGCCGCGGCGTGGAGTGCGCTCCAGCCATCATAGTTTTTTGCATTGACATCAGCCCCGCTTGCGATGAGAAGTTCGACTATTTTAACATGTCCTTTATCGGCTGCTTCAACTAGGGCGGTATGTTTGTCAAAACCCTGATAATTAACGTCCCACCCATTTTCAATAAGTTGTTTTACCTGCGCGTAATCGCCATTTGTGACTGCACGTATAAGTCTTTCACGATACATTTTGGTTGTTAACCACACTGAGCACGCTGCCAGAATGCCTATAAAAGCACCTAAAGATATCATCTGTTCTTTAAAACTAGCTTTTCTAGCCTTTCCTGCTTGCTGCCTAAAGTAATCTCTCCGCGCTGTCATTTCAGCTGGCATGATTGCAACGATCAAAAGGCCAATAAGCAGTCTATGTTTTGTTTTTGTCATCTTATATTCTAGCTCCATGTTTAATGTTCTTTTATTTTCATCATACTTATCAATAGCCTACCATTCTCTATAAAAAAGTCAAGTTGAAATTGGAAAAATTGTCAAGGCAAGACGAAAAGTTTCCGGTTCCTGGCAAAATGAAAAATTCCACTTTTAAACATGGCCGACCCCGCCGGCCGGGCGGTTTTCAAGTTGTCTTCGCTACGCAGCATGGTTATGACTAGGCCTGAAAACAACTTCAAAGATCTTAAGATAGTATTAATCAAAAAATAATTGGATACGCGCGCGGCAGCCCAAAAAGAGCCCCGCTCCATCCCAGTCAAGGGACAGAACGGGGGGAAATAGTTCTTTATTGTTGCGATAAATTAGGCTGTTTTTTGATTTAGTGCGGTTAACAGGGCGCTTTTGATAGTTGGACCCAAAAACATGTTTGTTGTTAGCTTCTGATCAACAATAGCGCCCTTTTCAATAAGATATTGCACTACATCAAGTTGTTGGTTTACGCTTGCGATAAAAAGGGTACGAATCGTTCTACTATATTTCGCACCCCAAACCACTTGAAGTGCTATTATATATACTAAATATATAGATATTTTACTATTTGTCAAATTTTATTTGAATTTTGTTTAAAATCCTGGCCTGAGGGCTTAGAAACTGGCAAAAAACCCGTTTTCCCCGTCAAAAACACTCCAAATTTGCGTTCCAAAAGAATTTTGCCGTACTTCCGGTCTTCTCATCCCCGCGCCCCATAATCATATAGACGCCCTCTTGTCTTTGGCGTAAAATGGTGTCAAGGGTGAGAGCTTTTGATAGAGATAGTTTTGTCTATTAAAAGGAGACCACCCGTGTTTCACTGTTACGAAAATGTTGTATATCCTGGGCATGGCGTTGCACGGATAAGCCGGGTAATTGAAAAGAAGATCGGGGGGGTTCCGGCATCTTTCTACGAACTCTCTTTCCTCAATAAAGATGTAACGGTACTTGTGCCGACAGAGAATGTCGAAGCCGTCGGGCTTCGCAAGCTCAGTTCGAGCGAACATGTTACTCTGGTGTTTGAGATTCTTAACAAACCTGCGCAGTGTGGTCGTTGTCCAGAGTTTGCGGCAAGCAGTTGGAACAAAAGGAACAAAGGATATCAGTTAAAATTGAGAACCGGCAGCCTGCAAGAGCTATCAGAAATCTACCGTGATCTACGTCTGATCGAGGCGCATAAGCAGCTCTCTTTTGGCGAGAAAAATCTTCTTTTGCAAGCAGAGACGCTACTGGTAGAAGAGATTGCGATGATACAGAATGTTGATCAGAACGTTGTTACCGAGCGGTTGCGTGCAGCCTGTCACATATAGGACTGTAATAAAATAGGAATGTAAAGACGCGTATGAAAATAACTCGCCAGAGCGAAGAGGGTGGTTTTTTGGTTATTACTGGGCCAACAGCTTCTGGAAAAACCGCCTTTTCGACACTGCTCAGTCAGCAACTTAGGATTGAAATAATCAACTGCGATGTTGGACAATTTTATGCCCCCCTCTCGATTGGTACCGCAAAGCCTGATCTGACAAATGTAACGGTCCCGCACCATCTCTTTGATCTGGTAACCACCCCAGAATCTTTTTCTGCTGCCGCGTATCGCCATCGCGCAGCAACCTGTGTGCGTGAGATTATCGAGCGCGGGGCGCTTCCCGTTTTCGTGGGTGGATCGCTCTTTTACATAAAATCGCTCTTTTTCCCACCCCAAGAAATTGGCCCCCAAGAGTTGGGGCCCCAAGAAGAGATACCGGAAGAATTCGATGAGGGGATCGAAACAGTATTGCTCTGGGAAAAGCTCTATCAGATCGATAGCGCACGGGCGCTGGCAATCGATAAAAATGATCGGTATCGTATTGCGCGTGCGCTTACCCTCTGGCGACGAACTGGGCGTCTGCCATCTAGTTGCGCGCCTATTTTTTCGCCGTTAATATTAGACCCGGAGTTTATCCTGAGCGAAGTCGAAGGGACAAGCTCCCAGGCTTCGCCAAGGCTTCGCCGGGCTGGCTCAGGGTGTGCGGTTAGGAGAACATGTCTCGTTTCGGTAACACGTGAGCGTGAAGAGCTCAATACACGCATTAACACTCGTGTTCGTGAGATGTTTGATAAGGGACTGGTGCGCGAGGTAGCCGCGCTTGGCCCCGACTGGTGGCAATTTCTGAGTAAAAAAAAATTAATCGGCTATCACGAAGTTATCAAAAGCAGTTCCCTGCTACAAGGTTTTTTAGAAAATTCCCCAGAAGACCTTATAGCGGCTGTACAACAAAATACCCGCAATTATGCAAAGCGGCAGATGACCTTTCTCCGTGCTTTTTTGGGCACTATGAGGGAGCTTCCCGATGTGTCGGTACCCGACGTGTCGGTGATTGATGCAAACTTGACTTTGTGCGATGATTATCTATATATAGAGCAGATAGTTGCGTGGGCAAAAAAGTGTATGCCACAGTGCGAAGACGGTGTGAATAAGGATTAGAGTAATGGATGAAAAAGAAGAAAAAAAACGGGGTGTTTTTACGCTTTCTGAGCGTGAGACAACACATGTTATTGTGGGACTTCTGCTCGGTGGATTTCTGCTTTTTGTAAGTGGCTACTATCTGGGCAAGAGGCGTGCATGCGAGGAGTTTGCTTTTGGCGATGATGTGCAGTTTGCGCAAAAGGTCCACTCAGCGCTCAATTCACTCGCAGGCCGTTCAGGAGAGAGTGTAGAGGGTGAAGATAGAGAAGAAGATGATACAGACGAAAACGATCAGGAAGAAACTGGTGTAAATCCCTCTAAGGGGGGAGTCCAGTCGTACGCGCATCTCTGCGGATTCGGTTCAAGTGCCGCAGCACAGGCTTATGTAAATAGGCTTGCAGCTCGCAAAGTCGGCGCACATGTTGCCGAAAGAACGAGTACCTCTAGCCAGGGGCGTCACGTGACCTGGTATCAGGTGGTTACCGATGCTATGGACCGTAACGAGCTCTGCAAGGTGGTTGCAGAGATAAAAAAATGTGACAAATTAACGGATGTTTCGATTATTGATCTTGTTGAATAAGAGCTACACGAGATAAAAAAATACGAAAGGTATGGGGTATTATTATGAATCAGACAGGTATTAAAAAGGGAGCGATGCACTCGCCGGGTAATGACCGTCAAAAAAAACAGACGAGTTATCTCTTTTTTATTCTATTCGCGACTATTGTTGGTGTTCTTCTGCTCGCGCTTTTCAATGCATTATGGTCCGAGAGCGCCTTTTTTCAGTGGCTTCTTGTTGGTTCGCTTGCGCTCCTTTTTGCAGGAGCGATCGTGGCGCGGCTCGTTTTCCATGTGCATATAACAACCAAACAGGTGGTGCTCTGGCTAACGCTTATGGCGCTTGCCGGGACATCATTTATAGGGCTTACCAGTAAGCGTGGGCTCAAACGTGCCGATGCGGCGATGATTATCAATAGCTATGCAGTTTCTGCGCAGGTTCTCGATCGGAGAACGCGTGAGATTGAACAGACAATTCGTCAGATTCGTGCCCAGGTCGGCCCTTATGCTGACATGTTCTTGCAGATGCGCGGTTACGCCGGCCAGCCGCGTGAAATTGCCACACGTCAAATTACCCAGGAAAAACTCCTGCTTAGCGCCGCAGATGGGATGGGTATCGATACGGTTTCTCCTGACTACATAGCGCTGCGGTTGCGTGATTCGAATTTTGTGATTAATAACCTTTCGCAGGTTATCCCTCCGTACCTTGCGCAAGGAGCCGCGGGGGTCGATGGAGAGCGGCTAAATCAGTATCTTAAACATCAGGGCATCTCGACTGCCGATTTTGAAGAAAATCTTGAAGAGGCGCTTCGGGCACATATTGCCGCAACCATATTTCCTACGGCACTCTATACTCCCCAGGCAAGCATCCGACGAACAGAGTTGATGGCTAATAGTACGCGTGAGTTTGCTGTTGAAAACTTTTCTCTTGATAAGTATGTGGCAAAACAGAAAGAGCAACCAGTTACCGAAGAAGCTCTGCGCAGCTTTTTCGACGAACAGAATAAGGCTGCCAAGCGTTACTTTACCCCTGAAAAACGGCGTGGGACAGTCTGGACTTTTGCGGCGGACAACTACAATCTACCACTCACTGACGTTGAAGTGAGAAGATATTTTGCTGACCACTCGAAAGAGTTTGGCAACAAACAGCTTGCACAGGTAAAGGGTGATATTGAGAAGGCGTTGATTAAAGAGAAATTTAAAAAACGCTTTGGCGCTGACGCTCAGCGGATTATTGCACTCAATGACCGTGAGCCAGAGGCATTTGCTCAGTTTGTTGAAAAACGGAAGGGCAAAAAAGAAGAGCTTGGCTGGCTAAGCCGTGCCAGCGCGGATAAGGCTCAAACAAAAGCGCTCTTTTCAATTTTCAAAATAGGCCAAAAGGCGCCGATTGCGACGGAAAATAATGGGTACGTCGTGATGCTCGATGAGATACAACCAAGTATCCTGCCGCCACTTGCTGAGATGCGTGATCGTGTTCTGACCGATTTGCGCATAGAGCGGGCGACAAAACAACTTAAACAGGACCTGACGACCCGCGGTGAGCAGGTGAAAACAAAAGGGGTTGCCGCACTGGTAAGCCCCCAAATGGTTAAGGTAAGTGCAAAAGAGGATTGGGAAAAATTGTCCAAAAAGGGGCTGCCCACTGATCGTATGCAACACATGACCCATGCAGGCGCCATCATAACCGACCTACAAGAGGATGGCCAAAAGGGCGGCAATTGTCTTGTTCTAAGCTCAATAACGCCCACAAATAAGGCTACTCTCGACAAACCAAATTTTGCCGCTGAATTTACATCACGGGAAATTTCCTTCTTTGCTCCAGCCTTTATTGCGTCATTGAACAGTTCTGCTACAATTAAAAAGGGTGGTAAGCAGCGCGTTAGCGGCAACTTTAATGACGAAGAGTAAAACGTGAGTGACAAACAGAAAATGACGCCTGGCGCAGCGGAAAAGCGCCAGGTACTTGAAGCGGTTTTTTCGCAAATAGACAAACAATATGGCAAGGGGTCAATTATGCTCCTTGGCCAGGCACCGCTTGTGGCAGCAGATGCGATCTCGACAGGTTCGCTACTGGTCGACAATGCCATTGGTATTGGTGGCATCCCACGTGGCCGTGTTATTGAGATATATGGGCCTGAAGCGTCGGGCAAAACAACCCTCGCATTGCAGGTGATCGCACAGGCGCAGGCAAAGGGTGGCACATGTGCCTTTATCGATGCTGAGCATGCGCTCGATCCAGAATATGCTCGTGCGCTCGGTATCGAGATCGACAACTTAATTATCTCACAGCCCGATTATGGCGAGCAGGCGCTTGAGATTGCTGAGATGCTCATTAGGTCGGCAGCAATCGACGTGGTCGTGATCGACTCCGTTGCTGCGCTGGTGCCAAAAAATGAACTTGATGGTGACATGGGTGACCAACATGTTGGTCTGCAGGCTCGTCTTATGTCGCAAGCACTGCGTAAATTAACGCCGGTTGTCCACAAATCCAAAACTTCATTGATCTTTATCAACCAAGTCCGGCAGAACATCAGTGCGATGGCCTTTGCGCCCAAAGAGACAACAACGGGTGGTAAAGCACTCAAATTTTATGCGTCTCTTCGGCTCGAGGTGCGTCGTATAGAGTCTCTCAAAGACAAAGATGGTGGTGATCGCGGTAATCGCGTGCAGATCAAAGTTGCGAAAAACAAGATGGCCCCGCCATTTAAGGTGGTTGTGGTAGATCTGCTCTTTGGACACGGTATTAGTAGAGAGGGTGATCTTCTAGATGCGGCGCTGTTGTGCCAAATCGTGTCGCAATCTGGTGCATGGTTCTCTTTTAATGGTGAAAAGATTGGGCAGGGGCGCGAAGCGGTTATGAATATGTTCAGAGAGAAGCGTGATATTGCTGAACGTGTTCGTAATGCAGTAAAAGAAGCTTTTGCGCTCAAGTCGGCTGCTGCTAAAGAAAACAGAGCAGCCACGGAAATCAGAGGGGAAGAATGATAGGACGTCAAAACGGTCAGAAGCGGGATCTTCCGCTTGCCAATGAAAAAATTAAGTTTGAGAAGATGCAGCTTATTACCGCTGATGGTGAGAATAAGGGTGTCGTTACTCGTCGTGACGCGTTAACCGCTGCACATGATGCTCAACTTGATCTGGTCTTGATAGCAGAGCGTGGCGGTGACGGATATCCAGTTGCTAAGATCATGGATCTTGGCAAGATGCTGTATGAAAAAAAGAAACAGCAGAATGATGCGCGTAAGCGGCAGCATGTCGTACAGGTGAAAGAGGTCAAAATTCGGCCCAAGATTGCCGAGCATGATTTTCAGACGAAAATGAACCAGGCGATTCGCTTTTTGCAAGAAGGCAAACATGTGAAGGTTTCACTTGTCTTCCGTGGTCGCGAAGCTGCCATGAAAGATGAGCATGGTTCTGCTCTCTTTGAGCGTACGATGCGCGCGTTGGCCGCCGGTGATTTTGGTGGCAAGACGATTGTGCAAGAGAGTGAGGCGCAGGCGCCAAACCTCTGGTCGCGTGTTTTTGCATTAAAGAAATAGATAGTTACAATGTGGATGGGTTGAATATGTGTAATGTAAAAATGAAGACGCACACGGGTGCAAAAAAAAGATTCAAACGGGTGGGCAGCGGGAAGGTGAAATTTTCCTGCTCCGGACGGAGACACCTGATGACGGGAAAGAGCGCGAAGACCAAGCGGCAGTTGCGTAGGGGTGCGTATGCGACTCCAGGAGATGCGCAGCGGCTTGAGCAGGTTTTGGCGTAATTAATTAATGATAATTGAGGATTAAAAGATGACTCGAGTTAAACGTGGTGTGGTGACGCGCAAGCGTCATAACCGTATATTGAAGTTGTCAAAGGGCAACTGGGGACAGCGTAAAAACGTTATTCGTCGTGCGAAGGAGACGCTCTTTAGGGCGATGGCATTTGCTTTCTCTGGACGCAAGATGAAGAAACGCGAAATGCGTGGTCTTTTTATTACACGTATCGGTGTAGCAGCTGAAAAACATGGTATGCGTTACAGCACTTTGATACATGGTTTAAAGACGGCGCATATCGGGTTGAACAGGAAAATGTTGAGTCAGATAGCAATTTTTGATCCTGCAGCCTTTGAACGGGTTGTAGCGCTCGCAAAAAGTTAAACGATTCTTGACAGCGGGGCGCTCTTCTTACTAAGCTCACAACGATATGGTGTGGTGCAAAAAAAGGAGAAGCGCTCGTGGAAGTATTGCGTGTTCTTGAAGAGAAAATAGCTCAATTGATCGAGAGCAAAAAAAGTGATCGTGAGTTGATTGAGCGGTTAAAGAAAGAAAGCGAGTCGCTGCGTGAAGAGAACAAGCGGCTCATGAATGAGATCGACCGGCTAGAAAATGAGACGCTTGCGTTTGTTTCTGAGAGCTCTAACGAGCTTACGCATGAACGTGAGACGACAAAGACGGCTGTGGACGAACTTATTCATAACATTGATGCTCTTTTGGATAAAGAGATGCAGGCATGATGCGAGAAGCTGAACAGATCACGGTGTCGATTGCAGGCGATACGTATACCCTCATTAGTGATGAGGGTATAACGCTTGTAGAAGAGGCAGCGCGTGAAGTCGATGCGCTCATAAAGCAGATTGCCGGTCGTACGCGAAGCGCCGATATGCGGCGCGTTGCGGTCTTTACGGCTCTCAAGATGGCGCATGAACTCAAGCGTTTGCAGCAAGCACATTCGATTGATCAACAACAGGCTTTGACCCTTGTCAAAGCTATTAACGATGAGTTACGCACCGCGTAACTTTGTCAATTTTCTTCGAGGGCACTACTGCTTCCCGTCGCTTGTTAATCAGTCAACGAGTTGGGTGGATCAATGGTAGTGGTGACAGTTTGTGGAGTAATACTCTGCGGCGTAGGTGTGCTCTTGTTTGTATTGGGGCTCCTCAAAGGGGCTAAGGTACGTCAGTTGCTCAGTGAGGCAGAACAACATCATGCGACTATGTTGCAGGATGTTGCTATTGAGCGGCGCGAGGCGACCTTTAAACTCAAAGATGAATTGTATAAAAAGAGAACAGAGTTTAAAAACGAGCTTAAGCGCGAACAGATCGAGCTTGAGCGTGCCCTTGCTAAATTAACGGGGCAGCGCGAGGCGCTTGAAGAAAAAGAGAAGTTAGTAGTTGCATCGCGCACTGAGGTCCAACAGAAGGAGCGCGAGCTCTCGCGGCTTGCCGATCAGTTGCGCGTTAATCAAGAAAAGTTGAAGACGGCGTCGTCTGAGCTCACGAGTAAGCTCGAAAAAATTGCATATATGACGCAAGAGGAGGCGCGCAGGGCGCTTATTGAAGCACTTCAGACCGAGGCACACCATTCACAAGAGCGGTGGCTGCAAAAAGTTGAAGAGGATGCACGGATGACTGCGCGTGACCGTGCTATGCGGATCGTGGTTGACGTTATGCAACGGTATGCGTCCGAATATGTGGCATCTAATGCCTCGTGCGTGATCGTGTTACCAAACGATGATATGAAGGGCAGAGTTATCGGCAAAGAGGGGCGCAATATTAAGGTGCTCGAGATGACCACGGGTGTCGATATTATTATTGATGATACGCCGGGTATTATCACCATCTCCGGTTTCAACCCTATCCGTCGCGAGGTCGCGCGGCGTAGCCTTGAAAAGTTGATTATTGATGGGCGTATTAATCCGACACGCATCGAAGAGGTTGTCGCGAGCGTTGAGCATGAGATTGGCGAAATAGTGCAAGAAAAGGGCAAATCAGCCATTGCAAAATTAAATCTGCACGCGGTTGCGCCAGAAATGATTACGCTTCTGGGACAGCTCTTTTTCCGTACCAGTTTTTCTCAGGACGTTCTTGCACACAGCGTTGAGGTTGCATCGATGGCGCGCATGTTGGCCGAAGAGCTTGGCCTGCCAAGACCTGACCTTGCTGCTCGCGCAGGGCTCTTTCACGATATTGGTAAGGCAGTATCTGACGAACACGAGGGGCCACACGCGCAAGTTGGTGCAGATATTGCACGTGGGTGTGGCGAAGATCCTATTGTGGTCAATGCAATTGCAGCACACCACGAAGAGGTACCTTTCAAAAGTCTCTACGATCCATTAATTTTGATTGCAGATACAATCTCTGCCTCACGGCCGGGCGCTCGAAGAGAGACATTGGCAGCTTACGTCAAGCGCCTTGAGCGGCTCGAGGCCATAGCCAACGAATTTGTTGGCGTTAAACGCGCATTTGCGCTGCAGGCGGGACGTGAGATCCGGATAATTGTTGAAGAAGAGGTGCTTGGTGATCAAGAGGCCCTTCAATTGGCCCGCGATGTTGCACGTAAGGTGGAGAGTGAAGTTAACTTCCCCGGACAGATCAAGGTAAATGTGATCCGGGAAAAACGCGCAATAGAATACGCTAAGTAAAGAGGATCCGTTATGGGGAAAATGATCAGGGTCATATGTATTGGGGATGTGGTAGGGACTTCAGGAGAGGCGATATTCCAAAAATATGCGACGCGTCTTAAGCAGATGTATCGCGCCGATGCGCTTATCGTTAATGGCGAAAACGCTGCTCAGAACGGGCGGGGGATTACGGTTAAGGTGCTCGAAAGTCTTCGCCGTTCTGGCGCCGACCTGGTCACGGGCGGCAACCATATCTTTCAGCAGAAAGAGATCTTGCCGGCGTTGACTGAGCGGACCGATATCTTACGTCCGCTCAACTTTCCCTCCGGTTGTCCGGGTAAGGGGATCGGTTTTGTGATGGTTGGTGAGACAAAAATTGCGGTGATCAATGCCCAGGGGCGCATCTACATGCATCAGCAGATAGACTGCCCGTTCAGGGGGATCGAATCGGTCCTTTCGTTTGTGCGCGCGCAGACCAACATAATAATTGTCGATTTTCATGCAGAGGCTTCATCTGAAAAGGTGGGACTCGCCCACTTTTTGGATGGTAAAGTGAGCGCGGTTGTTGGCACTCACACGCATGTGCCGACGTCTGATGAGCGCATTATGCCGGGTGGGACAGCGTTTGTGACCGATCTTGGTATGGCGGGGGCGCTCTGCTCGATGATTGGGATGCGGACAGATGTTGTACTCAATAGTATCCTGACCCAGATGCCGGCAAAGTTTGCGGTTGAGGATCGTGGGCCCTACGTTATCTCGGGGGTAGTGATTGAGATCGATGCGGTGACCGGAAAATCTGTTTCTATCGAACGTATTCGCATTGTCGACGAGGAGCTGGCACAACAACATGCTTGATATTGCGATTCTCTACACCATCTGCGCCGCAACCTTTACGCTTGCAAAGCTGAGTCTTTCTTGTGCCCAGCCGATATTTGGTATTGGGGTCCGGTTTCTGGTAGCGGCAGTTATATTTATTCCGCTCTCGTGGCTGCTAAAAATCTGGTGCCCGATTAAGCGGGCGGACTGGCTGGCGTTTTTGCAGGTTGCGCTGGTGGGGTGGTACGCTGCCTACGTCTGCGACCTCTGGTCGCTACAATACATAACTAGTACCGAATCATCGCTCCTGTTCAATTTATCGCCCTTTGCATCGGCCCTCTTTTCATACCTCTGGTTTGGCGAACGGATGACACCGATTAAGTGGATGGGGCTGCTGATTGGGTTGAGCTCGGTGCCACTGCTTCTCTGTATGGGCGGAGCTGGTTGCGCGACGCCGCTCATGTTCCATGGTTCCCGCATAGTGCCGATCCTAGGAACCTGTTGTGCAGTTGCGTGTGGTGCATACAGCTGGATTGTGGTGCGCGAGCTCGTCAAAAACCGTGGCTACGCGCCCCTTATGGTCAATGGGGTGACTATGGCAATCGGAGGCTTTTGTGCACTGATCACGGGGCTATTCTTGGATACTTCGCCGTTGGTCTTTCCCGGTCAGGGTCTTCGCTTCGCGTTGATCACGCTCCTGAATGTAGCGATCTGCAGCGGTCTCTTTTCAACAATGTATGGCTGGCTTCTCAAAAAATATACGGCGACGCTCCTCTCTTTTGCCGGCTGCCTCACGCCCATTGTAACGGCGCTCTTTGGATGGCTGCTACTCGGCGAGACGCTCTCGTGGGCGATAGCCGGCGCTGCGTTACTCGTGATTCTCGGGCTCTTTATCTTTTATAAAGAAGAGCTGCGGCAGGGGTATGTTGAGTAGCTACCAATAGTGCTTCTCAAGGCTGGGGCCTTGACCTTGTAAATACGTCGTATATCGCTATACTTGAAAAGAATAAAGCTAAATTATAGGGGTATGAGATCTGCTAATGTTCTGGAACAAATTTTTCACTTTTTCTCTTATTCTCACGTCTACTGCTGGAGTCCTTTGGCCGAGCCTTGACCCGCAGAAGGCTTCTTGGCAACTCTATTTTGCGACGACACTCGAGTATGCCAAACAACTTGTTGAACAAGAGCATGCCGACATTAACTACAAATTGAACGGTGAAGACTCTGTTTTATGTAATGCTATCGGCCATGGATACGTCGATATAGCCGATTATCTCATAGAAAAGGGCGCGAAGGTAAATGAGCCAGGCTACTGGGGCTACACGCCCTTGTGGAAGGCGGTTGATCAGGGACTTACTGCCATTGTTAAAAAACTGTTGAGCAGCGGTGCGAATGTGAATGAAAAACGGAGATATGATAGTGGTGAGGAAGAGACGCTCCTGCATTTAGCAATTGACCGCAGATATATTGATACGATTAAGACACTCATTGAGTCTGGTGCCGATATTACTATAAAATCACCATGGTTCCATGAACCACCGCTCTACCATGTCGTCGAAAAGGGGAATGTCCCCGGGATGTATGAAGTTATCGAGCTTCTGGTTAAAAATGGTGCAGATGTAAATGCAACAGACCACTGGTATTCCCATAAAACTCATCTGCGCCGGGCAATCGAAAAATGGTATGGCGATACCATCAAGACCCTTATTCATTGTGGTGCTAATGTTAAAGAGATAGACAGCGATGGCAACTCTCTCTTCTCCCGCGTGGTTAGGAGAGATGATGCTGCTGGGCTACAAGACATTATCAAGCTCTTTGTTGAAAAGGGCGCAGATGTCAATCAAAAGAGTCCGCTGGATGGAGAAACCTGCTTGCGTTGGGCGGTTGAAAACGGAAAGATAGAGACTATCAAAACTCTCGTTGCATGCCATGCAGATGTCAATGAACGGGGTCTGTTGGAAGAAACCTGCCTGCATTGGGCGGTTAAAAACGGAAAGATAGAGACCGCCAAAACTCTCGTTGAATGTCATGCCGATGTCAATGCTACTGATACGTGGCGGTGGGGGCCACGCGATTACGCCATTGCAAAAGGGGATAAGGAACTTGACCAGTATCTTGCTGCACATGGCGCACAAATTCATCACCCCGGGCGCAATTTGGCGATTGGCTTAGCTGTTGCCGCAACTGCGTCGTTAGCTGTATACGCATACCAGAAGCGTCATTCAATTTTTGCCTGGTGGTATGGGTATGAAATGGACGCTCTTCTTAAAGCGGCAGAAAATGGCAGTTTGCAGGAGGTGAAAAAATTGGTCGGTCAATGGGCAGATGTGAACGTGAAGAACGAATTGGGGCAAACCGCTCTCCATTTGGCCGTTGCGGCTGGCAAGCTGGATATAATCCAGTATCTTATTGAAAAATGTGGGGCAAACATCAATGAAGTGGACAATGCTGGTAATACCCCACTCCATGTTGCTGCGATGCATCGGCGCCACCAGATAGTCGAATATTTGGTCAGAACTGGTAAGGCTACTATCAATAAGGGTAATAATAGTGGCAATACGCCACTTTATTTAGCAGTGGAACAGCAGGATGCCAATACAGTTATATGTCTTGCTGGCGAGGGCGAGGCAGATCTTACCTGGTTGAACGGTGCAGGCAAAACTCCCGTTGACATTGCAAATGAGGAAATGAAAAAATACCTTCGAATTGCTCCCGATTTTTACGCAGTTGTTAAAAAGAAGCTAGCGTTTGATGCGTTCGCCAAAAAACATCTCATAAACGCTAATATGGTCGTATATTTCGATGCCAAAACGTTGTATGAAAAGATAAAGGCAACCAAGCAGTTGAATGAACAGAAGCTTGAGGAAGTTAAAAAGTACCTAGAGAATGTTGCGTTGAATTTTGAGACGGATAACAAGGCGAAAGTATTCGCTAAATATGCAGAAGAATATTTGGTGAATGAACGTGTGATTCGGCATGCCAACCTAACCGATGTCTACAACCTTCTCCACCTGGGCACAAAAGAGTTTTTTGATGAGTTTGTTGAATTCACCAAAAAATACAAGTTACTCAACTTCGGCGATGAAGATGGTAACGAGAAAGAGTGGATGTTGTTCGACTGCGCATGGAGAATAGACCCAAAGAAAATAGACCCAAAAGAAGACTTCTGGTTTAAGGAATGCTGCCAGTTACTTGGTGACAAGAAAACTGAGTTTGATGCTACGGTTGGGGAAAGCATTAACAAGCTTAGACAAGAAGAGGAAGAGGCTCGCAAAAGTCTTGAAATAGGTGACCCAAAGAAGCTTGAGAGGGCTAAAAGCGAGGATCTGAAAAAAGTAAAAAACATGATTCTGCAGCAGAAGACCGGATATCTGAATATCCCAAAGAACATCAGAATGCCGAATGTAGAAGTAAAAAAAGAGCCTGGTGATGATTCGAAGAAAAAACTTATCAATGTGAAAATCGATTTCAAATTTAAAGAACCCCAGCTCTGACGGACAAACCAAAACAGATGTCCTCCCGCTTAACCTACTATGGGGTCCAGTCGGGGGGACATCTGTATGGGCGGAGCTGGTTGCGCGACGCCGCTCATGTTCCATGGTTCCCGCATAGTGCCGATCCTAGGAACCTGTTGTGCAGTTGCGTGTGGTGCATACAGCTGGATTGTGGTGCGCGAGCTCGTCAAAAACCGTGGCTACGCGCCCCTTATGGTCAATGGGGTGACTATGGCAATCGGAGGCTTTTGTGCACTGATCACGGGGCTATTCTTGGATACTTCGCCGTTGGTCTTTCCCGGTCAGGGTCTTCGCTTCGCGTTGATCACGCTCCTGAATGTAGCGATCTGCAGCGGTCTCTTTTCAACAATGTATGGCTGGCTTCTCAAAAAATATACGGCGACGCTCCTCTCTTTTGCCGGCTGCCTCACGCCCATTGTAACGGCGCTCTTTGGATGGCTGCTACTCGGCGAGACGCTCTCGTGGGCGATAGCCGGCGCTGCGTTACTCGTGATTCTCGGGCTCTTTATCTTTTATAAAGAAGAGCTGCGGCAGGGATATGTTGAGTAGGCGGGCTTTTTCTTGTTTTTTTTGCTGACAACATCATACTGATACCTGTTATTCTGTTCGTGTGCGCTGATATTTTCCCATGCGAAAAATTGACAAAAACAATAAAAGCTTTACAATGAAAATATAAGATGGAAAATTTCTTTTAAAATAGTAAAAAGATAACGGAGGTTTCTGATGGTTAAAATTTTTAAAAGCGCTGTTCTGTGTGCGGCCCTATTGGTTGCTGTGCAGCCTGTTGAGACGGTTGCCATGGGCAAGAAGACCTTGGGCGTTGTTGCTGGCTTAGTTGTAGCCGGGTGTACCTCCTGTCTGTGGCGCCATGATGTTGCTGCGTTGTGGTATGGGTACAAAAATGATGATATCATCGGTGCTGCTAAAGCGAACGATTGGTCAAAGGTGAAAGAATTGGTCGGTCATTGGGCCGATATTAATGCAAGAGGCGAGGATGGCTGGACGGTTCTCCATACGGCAGTTCAGGGCCCCAATCCCAGTCTGGAGATTGTCAAATATCTTGTGGAGCAGGGGGGCGATCCAAATGCAAAGGACAAGGATGACTGTACGGTTCTCCATGCGGCGGTGCTCGGCCCCAATCCTAGTCTGGAGATTGTCAAATATCTCGTGGAGCATGAGGCCGATCTAAAAGCGGTAACTAAATTTTTCGGCTGGACGGTTCTCCATGCGGCGGTGCTCGGCCCCAATCCCAGTCTGGAGATTGTCAGATATCTCGTGGAGGAGAAGAAAGTCGATCTAGAAGCAAAAGATAAATCTGGCCAGACGGTTCTCCATGCGGCAGTTCGGGGCCCCAATCCTAGTCTAGAGATTGTCAAATATCTCGTGGAAGAGAAGAAAGCCAATGTTAATGCAAAGGACAAGAATGACTGGACGGTTCTCCATGCGGCGGTGGACGGCCCCAATTCTAGTCTGGAGATTGTCAGATATCTTGTTAAGAAAGGGGTCGATGTAAATGCACAAGAGAGCGGAAGCGGCGATGACGATGCGGCTCTTTGTTTCGCAGTAGCTTATGATAAGCTTGAGATAGTTAAATATCTGGTTGAGGACTGTAACGTTGATCTAAACCCAAAAAGTAAAAGATACCCAGAAGTAAAAGATACCGATGGTCGGCGGCCCCTTGAGTTGGCAGTTAACGGGGGTAATTTAAAGATGCTCGAATATCTTCTTGCGCATGGAGCTAATGCTAATGCGAAATTCCCGTCTACCACGCCTATCCTTTATCATGCAGCTTCTAAGAGCTTAGAGATGGTTAAACTTTTCATTGAGTATGGAGCCGATCCAAAACCAGATGGCAAGACTGCGACTACTCGTGGGTGGGTCCAAAAACCAATCAGAGATTACCTACAACTTGTTGAAGACTTTTATGCCGTAAACAACAAACAGATGACGTTTGACGAGTTTGCCAAAAAACATCTCATAAACGCTAATATGGTCGTATATTTCGATGCCAAAACGTTGTATGAAAAGATAAAGGCAACCAAGCAGTTGAATGAACAGAAGCTTGAGGAAGTTAAAAAGTACCTAGAGAATGTTGCGTTGAATTTTGAGACGGATAACAAGGCGAAAGTATTCGCTAAATATGCAGAAGAATATTTGGTGAATGAACGTGTGATTCGGCATGCCAACCTAACCGATGTCTACAACCTTCTCCACCTGGGCACAAAAGAGTTTTTTGATGAGTTTGTTGAATTCACCAAAAAATACAAGTTACTCAACTTCGGCGATGAAGATGGTAACGAGAAAGAGTGGATGTTGTTCGACTGCGCATGGAGAATAGACCCAAAGAAAATAGACCCAAAGAAAATAGACCCAAAGAAAATAGACCCAAAAGAAGACTTCTGGTTTAAGGAATGCTGC
>CAZWYO010000004.1:0-59946 GCA_964638315.1 uncultured Candidatus Babeliaceae bacterium
CTATCAGGTTTTAGAAAGAACTTACACATTTTGTTTATGAAATATCCGGGTTAGGATCGTGTTATAAAAGTTTCTGTCATTTTCATAGGCTTCTCTGCGTTTTACACATTCTTCAGCAAGCTCTCCAGCGAGGTCGGCGGAAAGCGCTATTTTGGTGACCCCTTCTATTTTTTCTGTGTTTGATGTGAGGCATCCGCGCAAGCAAAACTCTTTATTGCTACTATATGAGATTATTCTGGTCTCGTAATTAAAGGCGTGGAAAAAAAGGTTTTGAAGTTCAGGGGATGGCTGTTGATTATCCTGTATCGTAACGCATCCTCCCTCCTTGTTCTCGCCTGTTTTTATCTTCTCAGTCTCGGCATGTCGCTCTCTGGTTATCAATACGCGAAATTTCTGATTCTTGTTTGTTGTAAATGTGAGGATGTCTCTTACTTTAGTGATTCCCTGCTCGTCTTTTATTTCGACCGTTTTTATGGTTATCGTGCTCTTAAGAGCCTTAGCCAGCTGTGGAAGGTATGTCTCCACAAAGTTCTTTTGTGTGATCTCTTCTTCCATATTTTTTTTGTCAAAGAGATTGAGCCCAAGTATGGAGTTGAGCATGATAATCAGGTTGGCAGTGGAAGGGTCCAGATCATACCCGTTTACATCGTCATTATTAAACGTTTCGGTGGCGGGAAGTCCTGCTATTTCGATCTTTTTGAGTTTCGAGGTTGAAGGGACATAGGCCCCCTTTTTTTCCTTCAGCACGTTATTCTTGTATCTCTTGTTGTATGTTGCATATGGGATATTGGTCTGTATTACGTCTTTCAGCCATGCGTTACGCAGGTTTGTCTTGCCCAAGGCAGCTGATGTCCAGGGTTTATTGCCCCCCTCATTTGCTCCATAGGTCCCGTAAAAATTAGTGATATTTTGTGGCAATTTTGCTTTTTCCCACAAAACATTTTTGAGTATGTTGGCTGAAAAGGTACCTTTTTTATCATCAAGAGAGTAGATATCGCATATGTTGCGCAGGGTCGATTCGCTGCAGTCAGAGAATGATGTTTTGGAACCGGTTGGGAATGCGTCACCGTATCCACACATTTCCAGCATTCCCCCCATTGAGGTCAAATTTTTTACGATGCCGGCAGCAATTATCTCCTCAAATGCGGCGGAGTCTGCGGCGTCCAGCACCGCGTTCTTTTCATCCGCTTTTTCAAAGGCGAACGTGAGCTCATTAAGTGTTTTAATGTTGAATGCGCCATTTGCCCAACCTTCAGTAGCGGCGGAAGGGTCGGTTCCCTTGAGGTTTTCTGTGCAGAGCTCCTTGAAAAAGTTTTTCAGAGCGGGACGGTTATCTGCCTTTTTATAGACAAAGCTATAGAGGAGACAGAGGGTGAAGTTTTTTGGATAATACGATTTTCCGTTGGTTTCCTCCCAGTAGTTGCATTCCCGTAGGGAGCCAATAAGCGTGTCGATAAACTTTGGGTATTCTTCGAGCGACGCATCTTCCTTCTTACATTTTTTCTCCAGGGCATTTTCCGCCTGATTTTTGAGATCTTCTATATCGCCAGGTTTTTTCGAGTTATAGATGGTTCTGACGATGAGCCCCATTCCCTTCAGCGATAAAAATCTACCTGCCTGATCCGAGTTAGTCGATATGCGGCAGAAATCGGGGCCGATGTGAAAAAGCTTGTTGAGCAGATTGATGGTTGCGTGTTTTTGATCTCCATGACGGCCATAATTTTCGACCGTTCTCTCTTCATAGAGCGCAGCTCCAAAGAGCATGCCGAACCGCAACCAGACGGAGAGACCTTTCGAGATGTCTTCGTTGAGAATGTTGTTATTTTTGATAACTTTTGTGATAAGGCTGGTGCCCTTGAGTTCAGCTGGCGTCAGCGCGTTTACGGCGTGAACGGTGCAGAGCGCGGCAAGTACCGTAAAAACAGTCTTCATCGAGAAAATATTGTTCTTCATTTGATAACTCCTTTGTAATATTTTTTTAAAGTCTCTTATTACAACTATAGTAAAAATAATATTTTTGTCAAGAACAAAGCGTTGGTTTTTTGTCAGGTCAGGACTTCCTCAGTTCCATTCAAAGATCCGATTTGAACGTACTTTCGTCTTTTCAAGTCTTGCTCAAAGTCGAGTTGGTCGCAGTTCCGCTCGCCCTGAGGAGCGCGTTAGCGCGTCTCGAAGGGTTCTTGCGAGCGGTCTGAGATTCAAAAATTAATGGAAAAATTCGTGGATTTATTTTTGAAATACGAAGTTTTCAATAGTAAACATGGGCGCAAGAACCCTTCGAGACGGCCTTTCAGGCCTCCTCAGGGCGAGCGGAGTTTATGGGATTTCCCGTCTAGTTCGAATCTTTCAAGCATTTGAGGAAGTCCTGTCAGGTGGTGTCTAATGCGACTGACAGGTAGCACTGTCCCGCCACTTTGGTATGCCACGCCATGCGCATTATTTGCGACCAGGCGCGACATTTGACTTTTTAGGGGTTTATCGCAATAATAAAAGAGCAAATATCATTTCCCGATTCTCGGGCACATTGAGTTTCTGTAAGTATTTCTTACACACACAAATCAAATTCAGGTATATAGGGTTTAGCACATGGCAACAAGTAAAACCGGTGGTTCAACGCAAAATAATCGCGACAGCATAAGCAAGCGGCTTGGCGTCAAACTTTTTGACGGTCAGCGTGTGAGTGGTGGCGAGATCATTGTTCGTCAGCGTGGTTCACGAATTCATCCAGGCAAAAATGTCGGTATGGGCAGCGACGATACGTTGTTTGCTACCAGTGCCGGTGAAGTTCGGTTCCACTTCGGTCAAAAGGGCCGTAAATACGTTTCTATTGTTTAAGATTATTAATGCTACTTGTTGAGCGGAGAGAGTTATGTTAACACGTAAGCCGATCGATTTTCTTAGGTATCGTCCACTTTTTTACACCTTATCGTTAATACTTTTTGCGACGTTTGGTGCAGGTATCTGGTACAAGACTGTTACTCGTGGATCAGCGTTTTTATATAGCGTTGATTTTACGGGTGGTACCCAGGTTCTGCTTCAATTTTCTCAAAAAATATCGGGCGATGCCGTTTTGCGCCTTGCTGAAAAGCATGGGTACGATGGTGCTGTTACCCGTGAATTTGGTGAGAGGGAGATTCTGGTTCGCGTTAAGAGTTTTGAGAGCGATGCAAAAGGTCTCGCCGAGCGCATGAAGAATGAGTTTAAATCCGACCTGCCCGGTTCAGAGATCACTGTTTTACAGACCGATAGTATTGGTAAGGGCGTTGGGTCTGACCTGCGGCGCAAGTCGATCATCGCGGTTGTGCTTGTGCTCCTCGCCATGCTTGCCTACATCTGGTACCGCTTCTGGTCCTTCTCGTTTGGCATGGGTGCAGTTATCTCGCTCTTTCATGATGCCATTGCGATGTTGACGTTCATGATCTGGTTTGATTATGAAATTTCTTTTCAGACCATCACGGCAGTCCTCTTTATTTTGGGGTATTCGATTAACGATACCATTGTTGTCTTCTCGCGTATCCGTGAGCACTTCAATAAGAAGCATACTGAGTCGACCGATTATTTAGCGAATTTAAGTATTAACGAGACGTTGCGTCGTACGCTTCTGACAAGTTTTGCTACCTGTTTGGTCGTTGTGGCCCTCGTGGTATTTGGTGGTGAAGTTCTACGTGCGCTTTCAGCGCCGATTTTGGTTGGTATGGTCTTTGGTACCTACTCATCTATTTACATCGCAACTCCGGTTATGCTACTGTTATACAAAGACAAGAAATAAGTTATAAAGATGGGGCTCCCAGTGGTGGGAGCCCTGGTACATCTCTAAAATTCCACTTTTCTTAATCAAGCACTTAAAGATATTAAGGTTGTTTTTTCTTTCCAAGGGGTAATGCATGAGCATGCGTGAGCAAGCACTTCAGAAAATGAGTATCGCCGATCTCAATGTTTTGGCGCGGAAGCTGGGCATTGTCGGTGCGTCTTTTCTGCAAAAGGAGGCGCTTATTGCTCGTATTATCGATCTCGAAGAGCATCCAGATCGTGATATCGACGTTCAAGGCGTTTTAGAGAAGTTGCCAGATGGGTTTGGTTTTTTGCGTTTTGCCAAGACCGACTATGTCTCTGGCCCGGACGACATCTATGTCTCTCCATCACAGATTAGGCGGTTCGGCTTGCGTACCGGCGATATGGTTAAGGGCGTTATTCGTAAGCCAAAAGAGGGAGAGAAGTATTTTGCACTCTTGCGGGTTGATTCCGTTAATGGCGAAGATCCGTTGTTGATTGCTGACCGGCCATTCTTTGACCGGTTGACGCCGCTCTATCCGGACAAAAAATTTAATCTCGAACATTTTCCACAATTTATTTCGACGCGACTGGTCGATCTTTTTGCACCTATCGGCAAAGGACAGCGCGGGTTGATCGTTGCGCCGCCAAAGGCTGGTAAGACGATTCTGCTCAAAGAGATTGCACAGACGATTGCTGCTAATCATCCCGAAGTTCACCTGATCATTCTGCTGATTGACGAGCGTCCTGAAGAGGTTGCGGATTTGCGCAGATCGATTGTCAGCTCGAATGCTGAAGTTATCAGTTCTACGTTTGATGAGGCGGCTGAGCGGCATGAGCAGGTTGCAGAGATTGTGCTTGCAAAGGCCAAACGGTTAGTGGAGTCAAAAAAAGATGTGATGATCTTGCTCGATTCGATCACACGTCTTGCGCGCGCCTACAATACGACTTCACCAGCATCGGGTAAGATTCTGACTGGTGGTATTGATGCGCATGCGCTCCAAAAGCCAAAACGGTTTTTTGGCGCAGCGCGGAACACTGAAGAAGGCGGATCGCTCTCGATTATTGCGACTGCGTTGATTGAGACCGGCTCGCGCATGGACGAAGTTATTTTTGAAGAGTTTAAGGGGACGGGCAACATGGAGATGCACATGAGCCGTAAACTCGCAAACTTGCGTATCTTCCCTGCATTTGACCTGCTTCTTTCGGGGACCCGGCGCGAAGAGCTCTTGCTCTCCGAAGAGGTACTCAAAAAGATCCATGTCTTGCGTAAAGTGCTCTCGACGATGAATACGGTCGAGGGTATGGAGCTGCTCATCGATAAGATGAAGAAATGCAAGACGAACGAAGAGTTTCTCGAATCGATGAAAAAGAACGGTGCTGCGGGTGCGCCATCTTCGGGACGGTCGTCAGATCGTTCGGATAGAATGGATCGCGCGGAGCGCCTTGATCGTTCAGACCGTTCAGATCGGTAGTGTAAGCTGGCCTGCATGCCGCAGTAATTCTTGATAAATCTTCTGCCATAGAGGTATGATTGATGCTAGTATTTTAGTATCGGTTGTATTTTGTGAGGGTGGTATGAGGTTGGTAAAAAAACTATTTTTGTTGATGGTTGTTTGCTCTTTTTTTGTGGGTGGCGCACAGGTCTGTTTGGCTAAGGGCACAGGAGGCAATCCTGTTTCATTTAATGATGTTGTCACGACTGTTCGTCCAGGCCAGGTGGTTATTGGCATGTTTTGGGCTGGGGCTTGGGCAAGTGTTGCCAATTGGTGTATCTCAGGCATATTCGACCCAAAACCGAGAAAAATTGTTGATCTTGCGGTTTTCCTCTATGCAACTTATCACTATGTGGCGCAGGCATATCGTACAAATAAACAGCTTGCAGAGCAGAATTCGATTCAAAAAAAATAGAGTCTAAAACCATTCCCCCCCACCGGCGTCCAACGCGTTGCTGGGGGGATTTTTATTGCCCAATTCTTGATAAATCTTATATCGCACGTATTATTGATACCAGCGTGGCAAGCTGTTTTTTCCGGCTTTATGAGGGTGCAGAGATGGTAAAAAAATTATTTTTGTTGGTGGCGGTCTGTCTGGTATTTGGTCGGCTGGACGGTTTTGGTGGAACGCTCCAAAAAACCTTTAAGGCAGCGGTACCTCTCATGTTCAAAGAGATAAAAATTCATCCTCCCTTCCCTATGTCTCTTGTTCCATTCATAATCTGGAAAGGTGCACAGGGCAGTGAAATAGAGATGCACCGGCCTGAGAATCATCCATGCACTGACGTGAGTAATATGTACATCTATCAGGGGAAGCAAGAGCTCTTTAAGGGGATAAGGGTGCAGTATCTCACTAAGAGAGAGCAGAAGGACCGTGATGACGCGTTTTACGAAAGTGTTTTTTACTTTGGTGCGACGGCGATTGTTGTCTTTACTGTGGGAGGACTTTTTTTTGGTTTCAGTAAGCTTTTCGACTGGGTTCTATGATTAGCCGAACGTTATCGTCTTACCAGCCTTTTGTTGCTGGGGATTTTTCACGAGGTTTAACATGTTGAAACGGATAGCTCTGATCTTGTGCGCGGCGATATTTTGTGCAAGCGTCTGGTCTGCCGCCGAAGAGCCTGATATTGAAAAAGAGTGTGGGCCTTTTGTTGAGCAGTTTATCGACTGTGTGAAAAACAACAAGATTGAAGAGCTGTCGAGAATGGTACAGTATCCGCTCCATCGGCCCTATCCCATTCCCCCGGTTGTCTCAGCGGACGATTTTATCAAAAGATACAAGCAGATCTTTGATGAAGAGTTAATCAAAGAGATCGCCAATTCTGACGCGCGGAAAGACTGGCATACGGTTGGTTGGCGGGGGACCATGTTGCAGTGGGGTGTTGTCTGGCTTGATGAGGATGGCAAGCTTTATGGGGTGAATGCAACTTCACCAGAGGAAAAGGCTCTGCGAAACAGGCTTATCGAAGAGGGGCGCGCAAAGCTCCATCCGAGCTTGCGTATATTTTTGTGTCCGGTACTTCAATTTCGTACCGAGAAATTCTTGATCCGAATCGATGATATGGGTGGAGATGTTTATCGTTATGCGGCCTGGTCGCTGCCAAAAACGTGGTCTGACGAGCCGGATATAGTGATCCAGGGCGGGTCGCTCGAATTGCAGGGATCTATTGGATTTTCGGTATACACCTTCAAAAATGGTGGGTATCGTTACGTTGTTTCACCTGATTCTCCCGTGGATGATTTTGGAGATCTTGAGGTTTTCAAGGGTGATGAGCGGCTTTTGCACCAAGAGATTATTGAGATACTTTACTAGCTTGAAGGCGCAAACAAGCCTTAACAGCTGATATATACAGGACTTCCTCAAATGCTTGAAAGATCCGAGCCAGACTGGCAATTACATAAACCCCGCTCGCCCTGAGGAGGCCGTAAGGCCGTCTCGAAGGGTTCTTGCGCCCATGTTTACTATTGAAAACTTCATATCCGGGAACTTTTCAAAAATAAACCAATGAAATTTCCCGTTGGTTTTCGAACCTCAGCCCGCTCGCAAGGACCCTTCGAGACGCGCTAACGCGCTCCTCAGGGCGAGCGGAATTACGATCCATGCATCATAAAACAGATATTTGTAGGATAAAAACACTTTCAGATCGAATCTTTGGATATTTTGAGGAAGTCCTGTATATACCGCTTTCTTAGGACTTCCATAAAATACCCTCTCTTTCTATGTCAGCACGCCAATTGAGTGGGGTAAGATAACTTACTTTTATGGTAGCAAGAAGTCTTTTAGTGAGCAACGCGTATGTTACCCAATATCGAGCGTCATATCCGCAAAAAGGCCCTTGACCGCCTTCTGCGCTCCCGCAAACGCAACCATCGCACCGTTGTCGGTGCAGTAGTGCCGTGCTGGGGTGAAGAAGGGCAGGTCGCGCTCCGCCGCACATTTTTGTATCCGTTCAGCAAGATAGCTGTTGCACGCGACGCCGCCTGCAAACGTGACCGCTCGGACGTCCGGAAGGGTGTCGCACGCGCGGCCAATCCGGTCAGCCATGATATCCCCCATGCAGACCAAAAACGAGCTTGCGACACGCGTTTTGAGCGTGTCATCCGTGCTGTCGTCAAAAACTTTGGTTGCCAGGTCATACGCGCCCCGCTTGACCAGATCGTACAAGACCGCCGTCTTGAGCCCCGAAAAACTGAAGTCCAAAGTCTTCTGTTTGAGCCGTGGATAGTGGAAAAAGTCCTGAAAGTCGGCCGACCGTGCCAACCGCTCGATGACCGGGCCACCGGGATAGCCCAGATGAATAAGTTTGGCGACCTTATCAAATGCCTCGCCAGCCGCGTCGTCTTGCGTGGTGCCGATCGGAGTTATATCGAGTGTGTCTTTGATGTGAAAGATGGTGGTGTGCCCGCCGGAAGCGGTCAGACAGATGTGGGGGAAAGGGACAGGGTTTTCGATCAGCGGTGAGAGGGCGTGGGCATGGACATGATCGACGTCAATCAGGGGTTTTTTGAGCGCAAATGCGATTGCTTTTGCAAAGCAGAGGCCAATCAGCAGTGATCCAGGCAGCCCGGGACGATTGGTGACCGCGATGCCAGTAAGGTCGTCAAGGGTGGTCTGCGCGTCGTCGCATGCCTGGCGGATAATGTGGGGGATCCGCTCGATGTGGGAACGGGACGCTATCTCTGGTACCACGCCGCCGTACGGTTGGTGGAGTTGGATCTGCGAGAAAAGCACGTTTGATAGTACGCCCCGTTCGGTGCAAAAAACTGATGCTGCGGTCTCGTCGCACGAGGTTTCGATGCCCAAAATTTTCATGGGGGCGCTACGAATTCAAAATTTGAACAGCGGGCGGGACCGTCCCCACTGGGGTGGTCGTGCTAAAAAACCGCTTGTCCTTGATCTGCCGCATCTCCGCCTCCGCCAAAAAATCCTCAAGCTGTTCTTTTGTTATTTCTGGCTTAAGCGTGAATGTTGGCAGATAAAAAGTATTTGTTGCCCCCACGATATGCTCATCAAAAACTTTATCGATAAAGTTTGCTGGTAAGTTTATAACGATCGCATATTCGGGGATGCGGAGCGGAACTTCGGCAAGATCTCTTTTTTTAATAATCCAATGGTACTTGCGCGGTTCTTTGATCTGGCGATCCTCTTCATCCTGATTTTCGATAACCAGCTCGATATCATACCAGAGGTAGTCATCACGTCCCGGCTTGCGACTTGTGCACCGCACCGTATTGTCGTCAGCAAGCACCTGCTTGAACTTGGTGCCAAAGATTATTGCACAGGGGTTTTTGCCGATTTCTGGCAAAAGGGTTGGGCTGCTTGGGATGAGGGATAGTTGGCATCCACAAAATCTGCACAAGACCGGCAGGTCATGCGAGAGCTGGGGGAGCTGGGAGCAGAGGACAAACGAGTGCGCGTCAATCACCGGGCTGGCAGAAAAAAATAGAGCGAAAATTAGAGCTATGGTACGTGGGGCGCTTGCGTCTTTACGAGGGCGCACAAGCGTTTTTTTTAGAATTTGTTCTTGTGATTGTTCCATTGATAGATCCTTCGTGGCTATACTGAGATTAACAGTAACAGGATATCAAAACATTCTTCATTTCAAAAGGTTGTTTTGTACCGGGAGGGTAGCGCATGTCGACGATGAAGGAACGTTTTCTAAAAAAACTAATAGAGAAGCAGCTCTCTCCGCGGGAGGTTGCATGGGCGGGAGCGCTGGGGGTCTACCTCGCATTTTCCCCATTCCTGGGCGTCCAGACGATACTGGTGTTTCTTTTTGCGTTTGTGTTGCGGGCGAATACTGCTATATCTTTCACCGTTCTCTACACCGTAAATAACCCGTGGACCATGATCCCCATCGTGCTGCTCGATTATGTTGTCGGGAGCGGCTTTTTACGGCTTTTGGGTGTCGATCTGACGCCGTATGATCCGTCGTGGATGGGGTGGCTGAACGACAAGCTTATCCCGTATATTGGCCCCTATCTGGGGATTAAAAAGTTGAGCCTATGGGCATATCTTATTGGCGGCCATCTCATCGCTATACCACTCGCGTGTCTTGCGTACCCGTTTATCAAAAAGCTCTATATCAATAGCATGATCAAGATTGAGAAGCGGCAGCAGGAGAGGGAGCAGGAGGGGCAGTAGCGGGGCTCAATTTGTGGGTGCGCCAATCAGCCGCTTTTGCTTGATAAAACCGTAAAAATCCCGTATCTTCATCGATAGTTGTTACTTTAAAAATATGAATATGAGGAACTATTGATCATGTCGATGAGTAAGAAAAACATACGTGCCGTCTTGGCGATGGCCCTGGGTGGGTTTATGCTCATGACTCAGGTGCCGATCTGGGGCATGGAAAATGAGATAGAAAAGATTGAGAAGATTGAAGAAAAAGTTTTCTTAAAGGATGAGATAACGCCAGAGATGCTTACCAAATGGTCTGACCTATTGCAAGGCAAGGACCTGGTTATAGAGGCGATGGAGAAAAAAAAAGTTGAGGCAAAAAAAATTCTCAACAGTGTGCTCTACAACCTTCCAAAAGATGAGGGCTATCCGTCTTATGATAACGGTCCTGCTAGGCCGCGCTTTGAAAATAAGGGGGGTATTGTTACTTTTGTGCACAACGAAATTTGTTATGATTTTTATGCACTCAGCAGAGATAAGGAGAAAAGGGGTCTACTTCTATCTGGTTTGGCAGACTGGTTCGTGGAAAACAAAAATGTCTCAGAGGTCGAGATTACATCTATTTTTTGCAAGTTTGCAGAGCTATTTTTTTGTGAGTGGGGAGGCACTGCCACGTGGCGTAGATTGGATGACGGAGTTGTAGTTACTCTTCTAATGACGATTTACGAAAAAGACAAAGATTTCGCGAAAAAGATTTTTGCCTCTCTTCCATTGGAGGGGGAGGGGTACACAAAGAAAAGCTTTTATAAAAAGGTTATACCTTATAGCCTTTTTTATTTACTTGATTTGCGTAAATTTGACACATATTTTCACGATAAAGATGGGCATAAAAAAGATATTAGGGAGCAGTTGGAAAAAATTTGTAAATTGTGTGGCGGTGCAAATTTTTTTAGTGAATTTGAGGTATTGATGGAAAATGAAGAGGTGGGGGGGGTAGCCAAAATGTGGTTGGAGCGTTGGTGTTTTGTTTACCTTGATTTGAAAGATGAGTCTAAAAAAAAGGAAAGAGCAGAGTACTTCAAACTAGAACTCTTCACGCTTCCCCATGCCATAGCGGCGGCACTCGGTCTTGTCGTCGGGGGCATGATTCCGCCAGTTGATAGCGATATCCTCACATTTTTGGGTATTGGGACTCTGCTAGGTGGTGCTGTGTCTGAATGTACGAGGATGGGCGCGATCTGTGGCGGGGACGACTTGTTTTTTAAAGTGGGTAGACAGGCGAAGTGGCCAGCGATATTTTTGGGAGCAGCTGTTTTAACCAATGCATGCAAATCGGTTTTGCCAGCCTTCTGCTCCAAGAACGAAAACATTAAAAGCAGTAACTGCAATAATTTTAGCTTTAAAAAAATGTTGCACCTAAACCCAAGCCAATTGTAAAAACCAAAACTACAAGCTCCCGGCGGACCAGTCTGCATCGGGGGCTGTTTTGTGGTCGTGGATGGGAATGCCCTATATTTAGCCAATTTTTGCATATGATGGTAATCAGCTATACTTACATTGTGGATCAACTTTCGGATCACGTATTAGGTAGCGAGGGATGTCATGGCGGAAATAGTAACCAAGAAGAAGCGTTTGCCTGTTGGCATAGATGATTTTGCGAAGGTGCGTGCTGGCGATTATTACTATGTTGACAAAAGCATGTTTATTAAAGAACTCCTTGATGCTGGGGCATCGGCGACGCTTATTCCTCGTCCGCGCCGGTTTGGCAAAACCCTAAATTTATCGATGTTGCACTATTTTTTCGAGAAAGCAGAGGCCTCGCGACGCCACCTTTTTACTGGTCTTGCGATTGAGCAACATTCTGATTGTATGGCTGAACAAGGGAAATATCCGGTTATTTTTCTGACGTTTAAAAACGTTAAGCAGATGTCTTGGGATGTCGCATATGACAAGATAAAATCGGCGATAAGCGCTGAAGTTGCGCGACATCTACCGGCTATCCAGCCTGTCTTGAGTGGTGCAGAGCGCGCATATATTAATCGCCTCATTGAGGGCTCTGCATCGCAGGGGAATTTTGAAGATGCACTCACCTATTTGCCGTTATATCTTGAGCGCGCTTATGGGCAGAGAGTTATAATCTTAATTGACGAGTATGACGCGCCAATTCATGCTGGTTTTCTGAATGAATTCTATGACCAGATAATTAGTTTTATGCGCGGTTTTTTAGGCGGCGGATTAAAGGGTAATAATTCGGTAGAATTTTCAGTTGTGACTGGAATTTTGCGCGTGGCAAAAGAGAGCATCTTTAGTGGGGTGAATAACCTTCGCGTCTGCACGATCATGTCAAACCATTTTGCAGATCTGTTTGGTCTCACCGAAGAAGAAGTGGAACGGGCGCTGCGAGCGTTCGATTTGAAAAATAATATTGATGAAGTGCGTACCTGGTATGATGGGTACCAGTTTGGGCGATCGAGGGTCTATAACCCATGGTCGATATTTAATTTTATTGATGGTGGTGGCAAGGTACAGCCCTACTGGGTTAATACAAGTGATAATTTGCTTATTCAGGATCTAGTTAAATGCGCGCCCAATACGCTAAAAGATGAAGTTGAGATCTTGATGCGTGGTGGTACGGTAAAAAAACAGATAAATGAAAATATCACGCTCACGCAGCTTACGTATGACCAGAGTGTCTTTTGGAACTTTTTACTCTTTTGTGGATATCTGACTTTCCAGAATTATCGTCAAGAGGGTATCTTTCATTTTGCCGACCTTAAAATACCCAACAACGAGGTGCTGTCGGTCTATCACACGTTTGTGCTCTCGTGGTTTAAAGCGCCCGGCATACACGAAGACTATCTTACGATGCTTACCAATCTGATTGATGGTAATGCGGTAGAGTTTAAGCGTCTTTTTGAGTCGTTTTCACAGGAGGCGCTCAGTCACTTTGATATTACTGAAAAAGAGCCAGAGCGTTTTTATCATGCACTGACGATCGGCATGTTTGCAGCGCTCTATTTTACCCACGATGTGCGGTCCAACCGGGAAAGTGGTCTGGGGCGGTACGATGTTGTACTCGCGCCAAAAGATATCACCAAACCGGGGATTATAGTTGAGTTTAAAAAGATTGATAAGAGTTCTAAAAAAAAGCTTCTAACAGGCGCAAAAGAAGCTCTTGATCAGATAATGACGAAAAATTATGAGGTTGATCTCCGTGCGCGGGGGATCACGAATATTATTAAACTTGGTATTGCATTCAAAGGCAAAGAGAGCTTTGTGTTGGTTGGCGAATAAGAGAATAAAAACCCTAACTCTATACGCTTTTGTTGTTTCTTAGGTATACTTTATCTGGATGTGGGACCATACCGGTGCTGCGCAAATGATTGGTGGCTCATGAAGATAATTTCTCAGAACAAAAAAGCATTCTACGACTATACCGTGCTCGACACGATCGAGGCGGGGATTTCGCTCACGGGCGATGAGGTCAAATCTCTGCGCGCGGGGACAGTCAACCTTGTTGGATCTTTTGTGGTGGCACATGGTGGGCAGCTCCAGATGATGAACGCGTACATCGCTCCCTATTCCCACGCCTACCAAAAAGTGAGCGAGGAATACACGCGGCGGAGCAGGAATCTGCTTTTGCATCGGCGCGAAATTGACCGGTTGATCGGCGAGATCTCAAAGTCTGGTATGACCCTTATTCCACTCAAGCTCTATTTCAACGAAAAGGGCAAGATTAAGGTCGAGGTTGGCGTCTGCCAGCACAAAAAGGCCCATCAGCGCAAGGAAGAGCTGCGGGAGCGGGATATCAAGCGTGAGACGAGGCGCGAGCTCAAGGGAACTTACGACTACTGATAGAGCTATTTAAAACTTCATAAAAATTTCTGTTGATTCTCGAAACTCAGACCGCTCGCAGGGACCCTTCGAGACGCGCTAAAGCGCTCCTCAGGGCGAGCGGAATTATGATCAATTCGTCATAAAGTAAATATGTGTAAAAGAAAGGTGCTTCCAGATCGAATCTTTGGATATTTTTAGGAAGTCTTGATAACACGATTATATACCCAATTTTTTAAAGAGATCCTGAGCATTTTCCGCCTTTACAAGATCGACACCGTCTTCAACATCCTGCATAGCCTTAAGCGTTTTTTTATTAGGTAGCTTGACGTTTTCTAGATAATTATCAATTGATTCAAGCACTATAGTTCGCATGCTTTTTCCCAAAATCGCCGAAAGAGCCTTGAGCTGTTTATGACTCTTTTTGGGGATATCCACGGTCATCCGCGATATCTCATTTTTTGTATTCATAGTTTACTCCTTCAGTGAAAAAAACTTAATTCCTTAAATACATAATAACATAAATAAGTTTTTAAGACAAATCTTGGCTTGATTTGAACTTTTCGTCTTGCCTTGACACACCGAAAATTTCAGCTTGACTTTTCTAAAATTCTATTTATAATAAAAATTATCATAGGGTAAGGTCCCTATGGTATTGGTTCCCAAAAGTTCCCGGACAGGGAAATGGGGGTTGAGGGGTGTCAACTAGTCGGTTTACCGATTCAGTGGGCACCCCTCACGTATTTTCTACTGATTTTTTTGCTGCTCCTGCATAAGTTTTCTGAGCGCCGCAGGAATCTCGAGGTTGTCCTGCGCCGTCTGTTCCGCCGGTTTTATCTGCGCGCGGAGCGGCTCTTGCCGTGCCGGCTGGGCCTCATAAAAGCTCTGGCGCGGTTGTGCTGCTTCTGGGGCGCGCTGCTGCGTCTGTTCGGGCTGTTTTTCAAACCCAGTTGCGATTATGGTGACGGCGACGTCGTCTCCCATCGTGTCGTCGATGACTGAGCCGAGCACAATACTTGCTTCTTCATCGGCCTGCTCATGGATAAGTTTTGCTGCCGCGCTCACTTCGTGTAAGCCCAGTTCTGAGCTGCCTGTTATGTTGATGAGCACGCTGCGTGCGCCTTTGACGCCCTGTTCTTCGAGCAGTGGTGAGGTGATTGCTTTGAGCGTCGCTTCTGTCGCGCGGTTTTCACCTGACGCAATACCTGTTCCCATAACTGCCGATCCCATATTGCGCATGATCGCCTGTACGTCGGCAAAATCGACATTAATGTGGCCTGGATGGGTGATGATGTCTGAGATGCTCTTTACAAATTGGCCCATGTAGGCGTTGATGAGGTCGAATGCGCCGAGGAGCGAAAGCTTTGCGTCGGAGAGTTCGAGCAGTTTCTGGTTTGGAATAATAATAAGTGTGTCGACAGAATTCTTGAGCTGTTCCAGCGTCTCTTCGGCCACGCGGCTGCGCCGTTTACCCTCAAAATCGAATGGTTTGGTGACAACAGCGATCGACAGAATGTTGCGTTCGCGGAGTGCGCGGGCGATGACCGGTATGCCACCTGACCCGGTGCCGCCACCAAGACCTGCGGTTAAAAAGACGATATCGGCATTGTCGATCTGTTCGGTAATAGCATCTATATCTTCTTCGGTCGCACGGCGTCCAACCTCAGGATTTGCGCCGCTGCCAAGCCCCTTGGTTAACTTGGATCCGAGCTGAATTTTAACATGCGCCTGCGAGAGCTCGAGAGCTTGCCCATCAGTATTTGCGGCGATGAATTCGATGTGCTCGAATCCTGAGCGTATCATGCTGTTTATGGTGTTGCCGCCCGCACCACCGATTCCAATAACCTTGATGCGCGCGATGGGCGTGGTGGTCGTTGCGTACTGGTTTTCAATGAAATCGATCATACATCTCTCCTTGGGTTTTGATGACCTGATTGAACAGTATCACGGAGAGGTGCTATTTTGCAACCGTTTTAAAACAGATCTGCGATCCAGGACTTCATCCGCCAGAAGATGCGGCTTGCGAATGGGCCGCTCCCATCGTGCTTAAGAAGACGTGACTCCTCTTTGAGCGCATGAACTAACAGCCCATACCCGGTCGCATAGAGGGGGTGCGAAAGTTCTGTTTTGAAGGTTGTGCCTGTCTGCGGCTTGCCGAGCCGTACCGGAATGCCCAGTATCTCGCCAGCTCGTGGCGCCAATCCACTCAGTAGTGACCCCCCGCCGGTCAACACAATGCCAGCAGGCATATTCGGTAGCAGGTTGAATTCGTCCATTTCATGCCTAATCTGGCCAAGCAGCTCGTCTGTGCGCGCGCCCAGAATAAAAGCGAGCTCATGGCTGCTGATCTGTTGGGTGGAAACACCGTCTATGCCGGTTATGGCATATGAGGTCTCTGAACCATTTTGGTTCCCATTTTCTGTTGATCCAAAGAGTTTTTTTAGCCGTTCTGCTTCGTCGCGCGTGGTGCGCAGGCAGAGCGCAATGTCGTTGGTGAATAGGTTGCCGGCTATAGGAAATATTTTTGCATATTTTATGGTGCCGCGGTTGTAGATGGCAAAATCTGACGTCCCTCCCCCGATATCGAGAATGGCGGTGCCAAGTTCTCGCTCATCGCGGCTCAAGACTGCTTCGGCAGAGGCTATCGGCTCAAGGACGATATCGCGCACTTTGATGCCCGCGGCCTCACAACACTGGACGAGATTTTTGACCTGGGTCACATTACCGGTAATTATATGTACTTTTGCCTCAAGGCGTACCCCATGCATATTGAGCGGATCGTTGACCTGGTGTTTGCCGTCGATAATAAACTGTTGCGGAATGGCGTGCAAAATCTGTTCATCTTCAGGTAGCGGGATCGCCTGCGCTGTTGCAACAACGCGCTGGATGTCGTGTTCTCGAATGATTCCCTGTTTGATGGGGATCATGCCGGATGAGTGGTGGGCGGCGATGTGTGCCCCCGATATACCAACATAGGCGGATTCGATCGATATCCCTGCCATGAGCTCGGCCTCTTCGACCGCAGCCTTGATCGCATGAACGGCGGGAGCAACGTCAACGACGACCCCGCGCGCGAGCCCGTGCGATGGCGCACGGCCGATACCGATAATCTCGCAGGTGTCCGGTGTTATCTTTTGTGCGACAAGTACACAGATTTTTGTGGTGCCAACGTCAATGGCTACAAGAACATTTGATGGTGATAATCTCTTCTTCATACCCTTTTTCCCCCCGAAATTTTTGGCACCAGAATAATCTGTTCGTTCCCAAAACGCAGATCAATCATTGTGTAGAGCCGGTCTTTTTCTTTAATGTCCCCTAAAAACGCGAGCACGTGATCGTTAAATATCGTTTCGTGCGTGGCGCGGATAGTGATGAGTGGGAGCAGTGTATCTTGCACCTGAATATCACTCTTGTCACGCCAAAAAACGGTAAAACGGCTAAAGAAATTGTCTGGTTGTTGTCCGAGCCACTGTGCGAGCAGCGTTATCTGTTCAGGCGTATTGGCATTTTTACTTATTACAATGGTTGCTAGGTTTGCAAGAACGTCGTCGCGCATAAAATTGGTAGGTGCCGTGGTTCCTGCGCGCGTTAGCACCCGCGGGGTGAGCCCCTCACACACTAGGATGACCCACGGCTGTTCGAGTGTGAGCTCAACAATGGTCTGTCCAAACATATTTTTTTTGATAGCGAGCTGATTGATTAGCGGCACTTTTTTTTGCAGTTCTGAGAGTGTTTTGGCGGTGGATTTGCCGTCGTCACGGGCAGTCTTTACGGCAATAAGTAGATTGTCGGCAATTACACGTCTAAGATAGGGATTTGGTTTCAGGTGGCAGTGAGCAATGCTCACACATGGCGTGCAGAGCATCCCGCAGAATGCTCCTACGACAGATGGAGGCAGTAAAACTCCCAAAATACGCATATCTGATTCCCCCCAAAGAAATCCCCCCGGACCCCATTTTTACCCCATTTCCCCATACCTTAGTTTTAGTATTTTCGCTACATGCACGTCAAGGGTTTGGGGCGAAAGATCTCAGATAAACTCGTTTTTTGTTGCCGCCAAAAAGAGGAGAATGCCCGCCGCTACCGACGCGTTATACGAGATGTCGGAGGTCTTCTGGGCAAGCATGACTCTGTGGCCGAGTGCCATGACGGGAGGTGTGATGCCTGTTGCTTCGTTTCCCACAACGATGCAGAGGGGCGGGGTGAATGGGGCTTCTGTTGCGGGAGCGCCGCCGAGTGCTCCCATATAAAGATTATAACCAGCTTTCTTAAGCTCCTGTGCGGCGTTAAGTGCTGTTGGGTAGCTAATAATTTCTAGGTGCTCCACAAGCCCTGCGGCCGATTTGCATGCTGGGGCGTTGATGGGGGCACTGCGTGATCCACTCAGAACCACCCCAGAGACCCCTGCGCAGTAGGCTGAGCGCAAAATAGCCCCCAAATTTCTCGTGTCTTGCACGCTGTCGATGAGCAGGATGAAGGGGCTTTTGGCAACCTCAAACGGCTTTTTACGCATAGGAAATGGTGCCGTTATGGCCACAAAACCTTGGTGGTCCGCCGTCTCTACCATGTTGGTTAAGAACTCTTTTTTAACTATGGTGATGGGGATCCGCGCGGGGATGAGCGATTTGATCTGAGGAAAAGCCTTTGGTGCAGGGTCGGTGGTGTAGAGCTGGTAGATGGGGCGCCGTTTTGCACGCAAGAGTTCTAGGACGGGATGGACGCCGTAGATCATTGTTTGCGGGAACGTTTTTTTGTTTTTTGTCATATAAGTACACTTTCTTGTCCGCTCATCCTGAGTGTTTTTCCGTAGGGACTCGTCCCGTAGGAAAAATGTATCGAAGGACATGGGCGGACGTACATATCCTCTGCCGCTCATGTCCCTCGATACATTTTTTCGGCATGTTTCATGCCTCAAAAACACTCGGGATGAGCGGATTTTTGAAAGATTTTAATATGGTCCTGTTCCAAAATCCATGGTACAAGTATATCTGCAAGTATATCTGAGAGAGAGCCAATAAAAAAGATGGAGATGGGATGAGGCGATCAGAGACGCGAATGTGGGCCTACCTGGTGATGGTGGTTGTCACCCTTTTGGGGGCCGGGTTTAAGGGCATTTTTTCACATAAGAGATCGGTTAGATGCCCGCAGGCATGCGAACGGACGGGTCTTGCGCGGGCCTGCATACTCGATAAGTGTACCCAGTGCAAAGTAAGCCATATTTTTGTGCCCCGTGAAGATGCACGGTCGGTTCTGCTCGGGCTGATCGATGATGAGGGGGAAAAGATCTTATTCGCGATCTTTAGGTTGACCGATCCAGATGTCTCTAGGGCACTTTTGCGGGCAAAGGATCGTGGGGTAAAGATCGAGGTGGTAGTCGATTCTGGCGGGCTCGATACGCGTACCAACCAGGTACTCAAGCTTCAGTCGGAGGGGATTCCGGTCTACGTCTTCCCCCATCCTGACCTTGAGCTTGGGAGCCGTTTTGCGATTATGCATAACAAATTTTTTGTTTTTTATTCTTCGGGTATTGCTGCTGGGCCGTTGGTCTGGACCGGCTCTTTTAATGTGACAAAAGCGGCCTCAAAGTACAATCGTGAGAATGTTCTGATTATTCAGAGCAGGCAGCTTGCGGATGACTATGCTGCGGAGTTTGAGCTTTTGAAGAGGGAGTCGCACCGGTTGTAGTGATCGATTCTTATACCAAATCTGAAAATTGATGTATAAAAATCCGCACACCCTGAGCTTGTCGAAGGGTTTCTCGAGTGCGGAACATGCGTAAATTTCCCCGAATTAACCGCACATTCAGACCCTTCGACAAGCTCAGGGTGTGCGGCCTAAAAATGACCTTGCCCAGCGCAATTGGTATTATCTTTGCCAGTCAAACAAAAACCCCCTCCACCGATTAAGTGAAGGGGGGATTGAGTAGTTCTAGTATTGTTTACTTATGCAACTATTGGTTTTTCAACTCAATAGAAACTCTGAACGGAGGCATTCTCATTGTTGAGTTTATCGTTGATATTTGTTATGGAATCGAGAACTCTATTTTTGAAGCCCTCAAAAGCACTGGCATTAAAGCCATATTCGCCGAGTTTCTCTTTAATGTATGGCCAGTTTGCGTCGATCTTTTCTATGCCATCAAGCACTAACCCGCGTGCGTCCGGATCATTGATTAAGTTCTTTATTTTGTCCACGATAGCTTTAACATCTATATTGGTAAATATAGTGTCGAGTTTGTCTTTGATATGTGTCTTATAGGTTTTGTTATAGAACTCAGTTACCCATTCCGCGAGGTCTTTGATGCCGTCCTTAAGTTTCTTGGCGTCTGCGTCTGTGAAGCCTGTTTTTTTTGCGTAGTTCTCAATAGCTTCGCCTACAAGCGCGCGTTTTGCCATTTTAAGGAGCTTCGTATAGGGTTCTAAATCGACTACATATGCTTCGCGAAACATTTTATTGGCTATATCATTCTGCAATACCATGCGCGCTACTTTAGCAATTTTGTCGCTGGCGCTATCAACGGTCCACGGTGTTGTCTTTATGTATTCGTATACCTTAATGGCCTCTGGTTGATACTTGTCATATATGATTGTCATAACGGCTTTATTATCTGTTAAAAACTTGGACATGTCTGTCATCACACCACTGTTTAGCTGCTGGGCAATCTGTTCAGGGCTGAGATCAATCCCGAACATGCTCTGCGCACCGAGTGTCAGTGCGATAAGCGCTAATAATTTCGTGTTCATAATTCATCCTTCTCTGCTTTACTTTTCTTTACTTTACTTTAAAAACAGCTCAAATTTTATTTACCAAATAGTTGGTCCAAAATTTTTTCTATGCCAGGCAATGTGGTCTCAAGTTGCGGTATAAATGCCAATAAATTTTTTCTCATGGGAGCGAGTGAGTTATAGAGACTGGTGATAATCTTTTTGGTGTCTTCATCAGCATCTTTGACCACCTGTGAGATGAGGCGAAAGAGTTCGGCGAGATGGACGAGCACGCCATTTTCTTCTGCAAGCTTTTTAAAGAGCGTGAGAACATCTTTGAGAGCGCTTAGGCCGTGTTTTAGCGCGCGCACGGCGCTCACACCCTTTTCACCCAATTCGACTTCTTTTCTATCTTCTTCTCTTAATTTTTCGAGTTTTGCCGTTACTTCGGCAATAGCTTTTTCTATTGCGGGGAGTTCTTCGGCGAGTTTGGCAGCAAGTAGCCGTATCGTGATGGCCATATCGGGCAGATTGTTGGCGATATTATTAGCTGTATTTTTCCAGGCGGGAATGACTGCTGCAACGTTAATTGCCGGGCGCGCAATGTCGATTAAGATTTTTAGCTCAGCCAATTGGTTTGTTGGCATAGCTCCCTGCGCAGCTGGTGTCAACGTTGTCAATAGCGATAAACTAAATATTCCCGCAAACAGGCCTATTTTTGTAATGTTTCGTATAGTAGTCATATCACCTCTCCTTTAAATTTTTGATCCAAGATCTTTTGCTTCTTTTAGCAGATCGTCTAATTCAACAAAAAGTGCACTCATTCGTGGCAGTAGACCACTTTTAAGGAGATCATCAAGATTGTTAAGTGCATTGAAGGTCCGCTCGATAACACGTGATTCGAACAGTTGCTTTAATTCACCGCAAAAACCTTTTGCAAGAGCCGATCCTGTTATGTTACCCAGATCATAAAAGAGGTTTGTGACAGGTTCTCCTATGTGATTGACGGTGAGGCGTATGAAAGGGTAGAGCGCTAATAACGAATTCATCATTGTCGGGATACTTGTGTCAAAAAAGGTGCCAATACCCGAAAAACCCATATTCTCATAATCTTTTCTGGCATATGCATCCGTGACAGCCAAAAACACATTCATCTTTTCAGGCGTGATTGCACTTTGTAGTTGCGTAAAAAGTGGAATTATACTTCCTGTAACTTGTGAAACCTCAACGATGTTTGAGATAAGAGCGGGTAGTTGGGTTCCAAAGGTGGCAACACGAACGGCCGCTGCCCCTGCATCAGAGCAGATTACTGTACCCGCAAGCAGAATAAGCAGGTTTCTGAAAAAATGTATGTTGCTAAAGTTCATAGGGTTGACTCCATTTGTAAGCCTCTATTTCATTATTAATTCTAGCAGCTTGTAATTTCAAATAGCAATAGTTGTGTATTTTTTTACTGGTGTCGGGCGACCGGTCGGGGTTCAAGTGGACTTATGGACGATTAAAAATGCGGAAAACCGGTCCAATTTATCTATTTAACATTGACAAATTGGAATCTTAGATATATCTTTAGAAGGTGCTGAGAGATGTATAAAAGTAATAAAATAAGAGGTGTTAGGTGAAGAAAATAGGTATTTTGACGTTAGTTCTCTGTCTTATCTGCGCGCCACAGGCGCTTGCCATGAGAGAAACGACTTTGGGCATTCTGGGATGGTTTTTTGGAGTCGACCATGAGGGAGGAGCGGGTGAGGACAACAAGATTGAGAAAAACGAAAATCTAAATAAAAAAAGTGGCAAGGCTGATGATTTTGTGGGTTTTGTTAATTTGGGTAACACCTGCTATTTTGATGCTCTGTTGAGCTCTCTGTTCTACTCGGAGCCCTTTGCGTCGCTGCTTTTGTCCTACAAAAAGGAGATATGCACGCTCTTTGAAACAGGGCTTAAAAAATTAAAAGATGAGCAGTTCGGAAATGATGCCAAGAAAAAGCTCTTGAACCATGCGCAGTGCCTTGCTGGCATGGCCAAGAATAACGAAAATGGGAGTTCGGGAGAAGAAGAGGTGGCTTGGGACAATTTGTTAACCTACTTTCAGATTCAGGCGATTGAGCCCGAGCAGGTGGACGAATTAAAGCCACTCATACAGGCATTTTTTCTTGTTGAGCTGCTTCATGTGGCGGTCGAGATACACGAGAAGAAGGTTGCCGAGGCTGTTAGGCCTGAGAAATTGGCGCTATGCTTGAGTATTCTGGGCAAATTTGCCTTAAATGTACAACAGGATTCTAGCGAAGCGGCAAATCTTCTTTTTGATGCGCTTGAGCTAATAAAAGATGAGAACCAACAACCTGTTTTACAAAAGATATTTGGCTTTGGTACGTGCGAAAAGTTCCGGTGCCTCTCGTGTGGGGAAGAATTCCAGTATGCGCTTAATAACCACCATTCTTGCTTGTTACCGATTTCTTTCCCAGCTGGAGCTAGCGGGCCAGTAAAGCTCAGAGATTTACTTAAAGAGAGTGATTTTTACGGTAAGCAGAAGCCACCACGTATCCAGCTTAAAATAGAAGAGCCCAAGGAGGATTCTTTATGGGAGAGCTTATTTTCTAGTGCAAAAAAGAAGATAAAAGTGAGTTTAACTCAGTCGGATAAGATTTTTGAAGCGAACCATTGCGGGGCGGGCAACCAACAACGCATTCGACTTAATTCGCTTGTGGCAAATTGTGGCTATCTGCCAGAGCTTTTCTGCATTCACCTGAAGCGGTATATATACGATGAGCTTGGTAATACTCAAAAAACCAGAACCCCAGTGCAGATACCGTTTGAGCTTAATATCGATGAATATCTCGAGAGCGGTGGTAGCGATGGGGGCAATTATCGTCTCAAATCCGTCATTTTGCACGAAGGAGGGTTTGGTGGTGGTCACTACACAAGCTGGGTCAGGATTGGAAAAAAATGGCGTGAGTTTGACGATACCGCCACCTGGAAAATTGATAAAAAGTCGGTCAAAAAAGTAGTGCTGAATGGTGATTATTCAGGCGGACGAGAGCCGATCATGCTGTTTTACGAACGGTGCGAAAAATAACCAAAGACGGCTTTAGGCCGCCTCTGGAGTAGTAGGTGGTGTAGCGGGTGCCACAACCAGTCCCTTCCGCTTGGCCCACTCGTCAAGCACGCCATTTATAAATCGATAGGCGTTATTTTCCGCAAAACATTTAGCAAGTTCTACCGCTTCGTTTATGACAATCGATGGCGACGTCTGGGTGTGTAACATCTCCCAGATCGCATAGCGAACAATGAGTCGTGTAGCGACACTGAGCCGCTCAAATCGCCAGTTTGCAAGTAATGGTTCAATCTCTTTTTCAAGATCTTTGCGCTGCGCGACAACTGCCGCAGCTGTGATAAAAAGAGCGTCAGTTGAGAGAATAACAAAACCGTATTCGCGACTTATATTTTCCGCTATTGATTCAAGACTCACCGTGTAGTCGAGTGCATCCATCGCATAGAGCAGATGGAAGAGAAGCGAACGTTGTTCCCGTTGTCCAAGTTCGTTACAAGATACAGGAAAAGGGTAATCTTTGGGTGTAAACTGTTCCGACATGTTCGTCCTCGACTATTTTTTCACCCGCTCGATGTACTGACCATCGCGCGTATCAACCTTAATGAAATCGCCCGTGTTAACAAAGAGGGGCACCTGTACAACCAGACCAGTATCGAGAGTTGCCGGTTTGGTGCCAGAGCCTTGGGCGGTGTCGCCTTTGACTCCTGGCGGAGTTTCGGTGACTTCGAATTCCATGTGAATGGGTGGCGTCACCCCGATGACACGATCATTCCAGTAGAGCATCGTATAGCCCACCTGTTCACGCAAGTATTGGACTACGTCGCCCAAGTTTTCGGGATCTATTTCTGCCTGTTCGTACGAATTCTGATCGATAAAAACATAGTGGGTGCCATCGTTATAGAGATAGACCATCGTTCGGTACTCGAGGGATGGTTCCTCAAATTTTTCCTCAGGTCGAAAGGTCGATTCAAACATCGAACCACTAATTAGGCTGCGTAATTTTAGCCGTATAAATGCCGGTCCCTTACCAGGTTTTATATGTTGGTATTCAATGACCACATGCGGTTCATTTTTATACAAAACTTTAGCATTTCTTTTACAATCACTTGCTGCGATCATGGAATAGTTTCTCCCTCGAAAAAAGCCGTTTATATGATTCTTTATACCACATCGTGCGATAAATGTCTCGGTTTATGTTTATGACCCGACAATTGACCTTACCATACCTGCATAGGTATGGTATACCAAAATGAGTGAAAAATTGGATCGTTTTTGTACGAGCAGAGGAAGATGCCATGGACGTTTTATCTGATATTGACGGTCAGATCGCACTTTTAATTAAAAAAGAGGAGTTGCGGTCTCGTAGTGTGATCAACCTTGTCGCATCAGAAAATTATCCCCATCCAGGTATCTATCAGGCCGTCGGGTCACTGCTTGCAACAAAGTATGCCGAGGGGTACCCTGGGCGGCGGTACTATGCCGGATGTGCGGTTATTGATGAGATAGAAGAGTGTGCCATTGATCGGGCCAAATTTCTCTTTGGCGCCGAGCACGCCAATGTCCAATCTCATGCCGGTTCGCCCGCAAACATGGCGGTCTATCTTGCACTCGCAAAGCCGGGTGATACCATTCTAGGAATGCAGCTTGCTGCGGGAGGACATCTGACGCATGGCCATGGGGTAAATTTTTCGGGTATCTTCTATAAAACTGTCCAGTACGGGGTTATTCCGGGTTCTGAGTTACTTGACTATGAGCAGCTCGAACGGCTTGCTCATACATCAAAACCACGCATAATCGTTGTTGGGGCCTCCGCATATCCGCGTGTTATCGATTATGAGCGCTGCGCGGCTATTGCCAAGTCGGTTGGTGCATTCTTTATGGTGGATATGGCCCATGTGGCAGGACTTATCGCGGCAGGCATCTACCCATCGCCTGTTGCATGCGCGGATGTGGTGACGAGTACCACTCAAAAGACGCTCAGGGGTCCACGTGGCGGGTTTATTTTGTGCAAAAAGGAGTTGGCTAACAAGATAGACCGTGCTGTGATGCCGGGGGTGCAGGGCGGGCCGTTTATGCATGAGATAGCAGCCAAGGCCATCTGTTTTCATCTTGCACAACAGCCCAATTTTGCCGATTATCAGCGGCAGGTAGTTGCAAATGCCCAGGTGCTCGCCCGCGAGTTTAAGCAGCGGGGCTATCGGATTGTGACCGACGGGACCGATGTGCACTTTTGCATAGTCGACCTGACAACAAAAGATGTTACTGGTTTTGATGCTGAACGTGCACTTGAATCGGTTGGCATTGTGGTGAGTCGTAGCTGCATACCTTTTGAGACCAAGTCACCCGCAGTGACGAGCGGCATCCGGCTAGGAACACCTGCAATGACCACGCGTGGGATGCGGGAGGGTGATATGATACGTCTTGCAGCTCTTATAGATGACGCAATCCTTCACCATGCAGATCTGGTCAAGCTTGCGGTTTTGCGTGATGATGTTGCCGAGTGGGTCAAAGATTTCCCGCTGCCATAGGAGGTTTTGGGGATTTTTGGACAAATTGAGAATCCGAATGTGGATTTGTCCAAATTGGGTGTTTATATGCATTTAGAGCGTGATTTGATGCAGTCGGTGTTGGCGGCAGCGAGGGAATATCAGGTTATTGGTATCATGGGGCCGCTCCATTCTGGTAAGACAACGCTAGCGCAGGGGGCTTTCCCTGATCATCGATATGTCTCGCTTGAAGACTACGATATACGGTTGTTCGCGCGCACGGACCCACGTGGTTTTTTGAACCAGTACCCATCAACGGCGGGGTTGATTCTTGACGAAATACAGCATGTCCCTGAGCTTTTGTCATACATTCAGACTATTGTTGATCGCGAGAAGAAGAACGGTTTTTTTGTGGTCACGGGGTCGCAAAATTTTCTGGTTGATGAGGCGATTACGCAGACATTGGCTGGTCGAATGGCCATTTTCACACTCTTACCACTCAGTATTCATGAGCTACGCGTCGCGTCTGCGCTGCCCAAATCTCTCGAACAGCTCATTTTTAAGGGCATGTATCCCAAGGCTCATGCTGAGGACGTTCTGACACCACGGTTGTACGGAAACTATATTCGTGCCTATGTGGAGCGAGATGTGCGGCAGATAAAAAATATTGCTGATTTAAGTATGTTCCAAAAGTTTATGCGTCTGTGCGCGGGTCGCGTTGGGCAGCTCTTGAACGTGACGTCGCTAGGAAACGATTGTGGGATAAACCAGGGGACTGTTAAGGCGTGGCTCTCATTGCTTGAGGCGAGTTATATTATCTTTTTTATCCACCCCTACTATCGCAATTTTGGTAAGCGCCTTATTAAGGCGCCCAAGCTCTATTTTGTTGATACGGGAGTTGCCTGTTCGCTGCTCAACATACGTTCTAATGAAGAGCTTGCTAACCACTATCTGCGTGGTGGTCTGGTCGAATCATTCATCTTGTCAGATATTTTGAAGCAGCAGTATAACAGTGATCAGCAGCCCAGTCTCTATTTTTGGCGTGACAAAGCTGGGGCAGAGATTGATGGTATTATTGACACAGCTCGTATGCCTATTGCAGTCGAAATAAAGGCCGGGCAGACGGTTGCAACCGATTTTTTTAAAGAACTTAATAATTGGCAGAAAACAACGGGCGAGTCCTCTGAGTCAACTTATCTAATCTATGCTGGTGATGATGATCAACGATGGCCTCAGGCACAGGTTCTCGGTTGGCGCTCTGCGGGTGATCTGATATCGCGGCTCTAGTTTTAAGATTTTTTCACGTTAATTAACCAGAATTGCTTGACATAGAAAATAGCTTGCACACAATTATAGTAGTTATCTGAGAAGCCAGAATATGTTCTTGTAAGGGGTTTTGGAATGTTGAAAAATAATTTTTTTTGTAGAAGTCCATTTTTAGGACTTTTTCTAGTTATCTCCCTTTTTCCTGCTTTTCACATGCGCGCAGCTGAAGTAAAGTCTATTCTTGAAAATCACATTCTGTCAGAACCGTCTGACAACAATGTAGGCAATTTGATTAATAAAATAAAAAAAATTTCCATGAGAGATGAACCTAATCTAGTCTCTTGGAAGTTGCTATACGAAGGCCGTGAAAAGGCATGCGAAGAGATAAAAAAAATACTTGATAACGTCTCTGATGAAGATGTTTTGAAACTGGTTGGCTATTATGGGGCGTCATTTGATCTCCTGGTGAATGTACTGGCAACAACGGCATTTACGCATTATTATACAGGAATTTCTGATGTTTTTTCATCTACAATACATGGGGCATGGGATAAGATTACTAATTTTGATGCCAGTGTTGACATGCCAGTGATGTTGGTCGTTAAAGAACTTGATAACTATATAAAAAAATCCGAAACGATTGGGGGACAGAAGGCCGGATTTTCTCTGATTGATGTAGGCGTTTTGGTTCAAGATGCAATACAGCGTGGCGAAATCTTTAAAAATTTTTTTAGATTGCTTTTTACTCTTGAAAAGACATTATTTGGTCAGATGCACATTCCAACTAAGGACGCGGACCTCGCGTTTTGTGGGATGACTAGTTTTGAGCTAGTGTGGGAGCGGATCATCAGAATAATGACGGCTCATGATCAAGTCTTTTCAAGTGATGGATGTTTTTTTTCGGTTTTAGAAGTTATTAAGCAAAATTCTAACTTTCTCTCTCCAGAGCAGGCCAATCGTATTTTGCGCCTTGCATCGCGGCCAAATCGGTTCAAAAAACGTTTAGAGGAGATTGAAGTTTTTCTGAATAATTCTTTATCAGGCGAGAACAAAGAAGCTGTCGAAAAAGCCAAGAAATGTATCGAAGATCTTGAACAGTGCCTATCCGAATTTAATCAAAGTACTACTCTCGGGGCCAAGCTTGATCCCATTTTTCTCAGTCTTATGTCCCATTTTTTTAACACAGGGCATATTACAATTTTGCATCTGTCCGCGATTTTTGATGTATTAGAAAAGCGCATCTCTGGCATGACAGAGAACAGTGAAAAATCTCAACTCCCAGCTGCGCTTTTGGATGTAAAAAAATATCAAAAGAAACTCTGCTTGCTTCTTAAACTTTTAAGTAAAAAATCTACAGAAGATAAGGTGGGTGGTAAGAAGAAAAAATATGTGGAAGAGAGCGGTTTAGTAGGCGAAAAAGTGGAAGGTTTTGAAGAGTTAGTTAAAGATTTAGCTTTTTGGGATTTTCCATATCAGAGCGCAGAAAAAAAAGCTAAAATGTTGGGCTTTGAGTTTTCTACACTGCAGTTTTGGATTAGTTTTAAATATTCTTTGGCTCCATTTATCCGCTGGATAAGGAAAATGCAGCTGCAAAATGAAACGCGGTTGCTAGAGAGTAGCAATAATAAGAATAGTAATAAAAAGAGGCAAAAACAGGTTGGAGATGGATTGAAACAAGTTGTTAGGATCAAGTGTGAGACAGGATGTTCTCCCAAATGGTACGGCAATAAAAAAGTAATTTATACACTGCCGAGCTGGTACCCATCTTTGACTGGAATCCAGCTTATGATGCTAATTTTGTTTCCACAAAAAAACCTTTCTTTAGGGTCTTTGGGTGGGGATAATTACTACGATATAGTTAAGCAGATGAGTACAAACATTACCCCAGCTACTCAAAAAAAGTGTACGATCGATAACCATGCGGCTATGGGCCGTGAGGTATTGCGTTTTGCTGCAGAACGAGACGAAAAAAGTGGCAAAAAAACGTATAGGCTGGTGCGTGTAGTCGATCTTCCCGACGATCTGAGAAAGGCATTAAATCTTTCGGAGAAGATGTCTGATGGTATGGTATTACTCTGTCCCGGTTTTGTGGTAGGACATAGAGAGATGCGATACAACATTGCGAGCGCCCTGTGGAAATTGCTCAATTGTCGGGAGTATGTAGCCAATCTTAGCCAAATACTTGCCTGCATTGCACTATTCAATAATGTGCCTCCTAACGCCATCCAGACAGGTTTATTTTTTGCTTGTCTTGGTCGGGATGAAAATAGTCAAAAGATTGAGAAAGAATCTGAAAAGTTGAGGCTTGAGGATGTTGGTTTTTGTGAATACCGGGCTTTTTTTGGGTATCTTTCAAAGGACGATTATCCAAAAGAGGTTCTAAACGGCGGCATTTTGACCAGTCTTTATAATAATACGGAGCTTTCAGCAAAATATAAGAAAGATCTCGATAATTTTTCTGCTAGTGAATTGGGGGCTGTCTACAACTATCTTGCGAACCGTTTTAGATTTCACCTGATGTTCGTTTCTTACGAGAAATTTGTTAAGGCTTCACAGGCCAATAAAACATATGAAAATTTTAAGTACCCATATTTTGGAGTTCTGGATACCATTGCGACATCGCTCTTAAAAGAACATGAAAATATGTCAGAGGCGGTGCGCATATTTATTGATGCATTTGATGCCGATGAGGCGGAGCTGATGGGTTACTCTGTCATGGATCTTCTCAAGTTGCATAAGTTGCGTTGTGAGAATAAGAGAGCATTTTCCAACATGATAGGGCTTAAGAAAAAGATTGAAGATCTTTTCTATCCAGCGGGACATGAGCATCAGAGAACTCTAGATATCTGTGAAAAAGAGAGGGATCTGCGCAGGGATATGTTTAAGATACTATTTGGTAAAAAGACTAATAAGGACGATTTTTTCATTAAGGAGGGGGAATATTTATCGAAAGAGAGTCCGAACTTTAAGCCCATGAAAGATCTCTACACGCAGGTTTTTCTGAGGCTTCAAAAGTTTCCGTTTTTGTGCAATGATCGGATGTTTTTTGCAATCCTGGGTGGTCTGTTTGATAGAGAAACAAAGATCTTTTTTCTACGAAACTCGAAATTTTGGCTCTACTCGAATCGCCTATTTGATATGGATATGAAGAAGCTTCCATTTATATCCAATGAAACACTTGACTTGGTAAAAGGAGAGTGGGCGGAATTAAGAACTCTCATGCATGCACTACAATTTAGCTTGGATAAGGCGAAGGCGTTTGAGACAGACGTTTTTGTGAATAACTTTTGTGGGCATCTTCCTCCTCTTATTAATCTTTATAGTACCCTTATCGATCTGACAAGTAAGCATATCAAGGGTGGCTTAATCAATAATATGTTATCTCCTTACGGATTGGTAGTACGTTGCCTATTTTCATACTGCCAGAACAGAGATGCAGAGTTATTTTTTGAGGAAATAGCGCAGCTTCTGTGGTCAGGAGATGATTTTGGTAGAGGTATTATTCCATCGGAGGTCGAAAAAAAATTAGAGAAGCCAGGAAAGCGTTATCTTTTGCGCAAAGAACTGTTAACGCCATTTTTGACTGACCTGAAAAATAGACCGGAGTATAATGATAAAAAGGTATCATTTAGGTCTATAATAGCTGAAATCACAAGTCCTCTACCTGTCCCTCTACCCGTTATCGAAAAAAAGTGAACTATTGTGAAGAAAAATATTTTTTACTCGATTCTCGTGATACTATTCTGCACATCCGTACAGGGCGCAAAAAATAAATACGACGATATTTTGAATAAGATTTTGCGCGGCAATAGTATGGACAACTTCCTTAAAGAGCTTAACTACAACGAAACCATGCAAGTTGCTCCTCCAGAAACCAAAGTAGGAGACCCTGACATTTTAGCTAAAATTGGTGATGAATATGCCATCCCTATTGCAACGTATTATTGCGAAGTGTACAAGCTTCTGGTGAACTTAGTTGCCAGGGGTATGCACGATGCAGGCGTTATAAAAGACGATTTTGGTACGGTGAGCTTAACGACCTATTTTACTCCAAACATCCTATCTGCATATGAAAAAATTACAGAGATTTATGTAAAAATACCAGTACATGTCAGGCACATACTGCATGATATTGATTACGCGATCAAGATGTCAGAAACGGTTGATGGGTATAATAGCGGATATTCACTAATCGACATATACCAGATCGTGCCGTTGTTAATAGACAAGAATCGTTGCGTATGCAAAGACTGTGAGAATCGTGCTTTTTGCGAGCGAGCTCTATTTGAAAATATAACTATTCCAACCAATGATTGTTGCTTAGAAAAATTTGGAATGAAAAGCTTAGCACCTCTTTGGGATAAGGCTGCTAAGTTGCGCAGACAGCTTGGCTTTGTTTTTAATTTTTCAATATTTATGCCCTTTCTGATGGATAATATTTTGTTGGAATATCCAAAAATACAGGAAAATTATCTTTTGTTTAGTAGTGACATGGTTTTTGCAGATCCTAGCATTCGTTTGGTCAAGCGGATTGCCGAGATTAAATTGTATTTAGAGAAGATCGAAAATGTGGAAGAAAAGAATAGGATAGAGGCTATTATTGACGGAGTGGTTAAAAAGTTGCCGGCTTTGCAAAGAGGGTACCGCGCGCAGCGGTATGAAGACGAAAAGCACCAGGTTCATATCTTGCCATTGGTGAATCTCTATAATTTTCTTAATACTGGTCATATCACGCTTTTGCATCTATCATCTATTTTGACGAAGCTAAAGTCGCGTGTAGAAAAACTATCTCAAGATAGTGTTTCTGAGGCAAAAAAGGCTTATGTAGAGCTTGAACGATGTATAAAACATATCTCAATATTTATTAAACTTGTGAGCAAGTTACCCAGAAAAGTTAAGCCTGTTAATGTTGCGAGCAGTAAAAAGTTAACGAGCGAAACGAAAGAAGAAGCGACGCTTACCTCTAAACAGATCGACTCCATCTATGGACCGTTAATATACGACCCGATTTTAACGCCACCATCTTGTCAAAAAGATGCGACGCGCGAGGCTATGAAGGCGCTTGTTGAGTCGATTGAATTGAGGCAGCGGTACAATGCGGAGTTTGATGCTAATAAAAAAAGCGTTGAAAACTTTCAGATCAAATTCGAAAAAAAGAAGGGCCCTAAAGAGTCTACGTTTCATTTAGCGGTTGAGCTGCTAGGGTATATTTTTGGTGACTATGATTGGCGTGTTGGTTCTGGTGGTGATGCTTACGTTAAATGGCAGCGATTTGAAGGGAATTATCTTACTATTTTGTCCGCATCACTGGGGGGTGAAAAGAAGGAGCTTTGCAAAAATATAGTGCATGATATCGCTGTGCCCGAAAACGAAAAGATTGAAAAAACTGATCTGATAAGCGACGTGTTGCACCTGGCCGACAAAAGTGATAATAAAATTTTTGTTTTATCAGATGGCGCTACGCTTTCGCAAACACTGGTTAAGGGGCTTGGTTACCAGCCAGGGGAGCTTGATGGATACCATCTGTTGTTGTGTCCGGTGGTGATTGTCAAATCTAACTATGTAGAGCCGGTTCTTGCAGTATTTAAAAAAATGGAAGACCTATCAATGGGGTCGGTCATTGATGTTCTTGCTCAATTAGTTCCACCAGCTGGGCTTGTGATGGGACTCTTATATGTTCTTGTTCCACATGCAAAAGTGTCCGGTGCAAAAATAGAATCTGAAGCAAGTACGTTTACGGTGGGTGAGGCTGGTTTTTGTCGGTATAGCCAGAAAGGCCTGATGAAGTACAAGTCCATTAAAGATGCCATTGATGATGACAGTCAAAACAGTATGCAGGCGATAGAGCCTCTGTTGGTGGAAAAATATTTTAAGGATATCTGCCAGCTCTCATCTTCTGAAAAGGCCGAACTAAGCGATTATTTCAGGGATGGTTGGAGGCTGAAGATTCTTTTTGCCATACATGAGAGTTTTTATCGGGATGCTGTGTCTCAAAAGAAAGAATCCGACCTTATGACACCCTATTTTGGTGATCTCTTTGAGCTCTACCAATCGCTCAAGAAGAAGTGTGGCATGATGTCACAAAAGGTAGCAGAGTTGGTGAAAAAATTTGAAGACGAGGAAAAAAAGCAGACAAATTACACTATCAGCGACATTATGAACTTAATGCTGGCCTATTCTACAGATCAAGCGCTTTTAACGAAAATAGTGGGGTCGGAAAAGCAGTTTGAAGAGTTTTTCTTTCGCGAGGGGGAGTTGAGAATTTTAAAGCAAAAAAAAGAAAAAGAGAAAAACCTACGTATAAGCCTGTTAAAAAAATCATTTTACACAAAAAGCGGTATTGAACGGTTTGAAAAAGGAGAAACCTTATTGGCAGAGAGTTCAAAATTCCCGCCAATGAGGGGGCTATATTCATCGATCTTTCTTGCCCTTATAAAACATAAATTTATACGTGATTATCCTAGATTCTTGTTTGGCTTGCTTGGTGAAGATAAAGGGAGGTTTTTTCTAAAGATGACGGAGCCTTGGATCTTTCAGAATCGTCTATTTGATATGTCACATCTTACCTTTATACCTAAAGAAAAATATAACGAGGGACGCACCAAGATGTACGGACCGAGTGGGCTAAGGACCCTGCTGAAGAGCTTATCGGAAAATTCTAAGAAAAAAAGTTCATTACATGGCGATGATTTTCTTGCGTATTTTTATAACGACCCGGATGTTAATGGTCAGTTCTATAAGGTCATGCTCGACATGGCTGGAGGGTCGGGGGATTATTACCATCTGATGGACTACTGTAATTTCTATGGGACGTGCAACTTAGTAAGTAAAGAGGCTCCAAAATTGCAAGACAACGCGGCCGAAATTTTTTGCAAATTTGTTGGGCAGCATAAGAAAAAAGATGGTAAAAAACTGACGGTGCCCTTTTTGGAGGGTTTTGCCAAACAAAACAGCGGTAATAACGCAATAATCGAAAAAAATATCGAAAAAAATTAGGTCTATAGGTGCCACAAGAAAGCGATCATACGTCCATAGTCCCGCAGGCTTCCATCGGGAACGATCAGAATATTACCACCCTTTGAGCGGACGGATTCAATAACCTGTTCAATTGCCGATATGGCAACATAATCGAGTGGACAGCTCTTGTTGAACAGCACTGCCCGCGTGACCGGGTGTTCGCAGCCAGGGCGCGCATAACTATCTTCGATCACAAGTTGGGCAACAGAGCCCTGGCGGGCATAGATGAGAATGTCGTTGATATCGGCAATGTACTCTTCTTCTGGAATACCCGTTGCTATATTCTTAAGCATCTTTTCCACCTCTGCCGCATGCCACCGTTGCATGGCAGGCCAGATGTCGGTCACATTTTCCACGCGTGCAACGACCATATCCGCGTAGGGGGCTAAAAGGCGCAGGCGCAATGTCTGTTGCGCGGTCCCGACAATGGCAACAGGTAGCTGGTCTTGTTCAAAATAGGTGTTAAAACAGGTGTCGAAGCAGCGGCTCTTATTGTGCTTGAGGGTACACTCTGCATCCGCAAAGATGTTGCATGTTTCGGACAGCTCATTCACCAACTCTCCCATGCCCTCAGCGAGGGTAGGGACCTCGTGTGTGCAGTCGATGATCCAGTAGCGGAAGGTGTGATTGAGCGTGGTCTGGATAGCGTCGAGCTTGAACGCAGTGTCGCACGAGACTGTCGTTGGGACGGCGTCTGGGACGACAAAAGAGTGGGCACGATGCTTATCGATAAAAAGAGCAATTTTAACTCCCTTGAGTGGACACGAAAAGTGAGAAAGCAGTTCGGTGCTCTTTTCACGTATCACCTGTGCCACGGCTGTGTCGGTCAGTTCATCGAGCACCTTTATGATGGCGTCTTGTACCCCTTTTTTATCGCACGGCATGATGATCGTAATTGCTGGGTACCCGCTGTGCACACGTAACTCTTGGATATCTTTTCTGTTCATCGTCCATCCCCTTTTTCTGGTCCGAGTAATCTTTTCAGTTCAAAGTTACCCTACCAATTTGGTCGGTCGGGTGGCAATGGTTTACTTTTTCTTCTTCGTTTTTGTGATCTTCTCTTGTTTTTGTGGTTTTTTCTTTTTTTCTTCGATTAATTCTTTTTTGAGTGCTGCAGCAAATGGACCCTTTTTGCTTGGCGTGTAGGGCTTTTTGTAATACCCTTTGGGCTTCGTACCCACAGCCGTCTGGGTCGCGCCAAGGAGCATAAGCGCAACTACTATTTTTCTGCTTAACATGATCAGGTTTCGATAAAAACGTTGGATATAAGACTATTTTAGTCTATCCAAAAAAAGGGCGGATGTCAGGCTGATTTCGGCTATTTTTTCTGGTCAATGAGCTTCTGCTTCATGATCTTGTTTACACTCTTCATGAGACCATCATAAAACTGCTCTTGCATGGGTGATGGTGGCGTGTTGGAATTTTTTTTAAATTCGTTGAGCTTCAGCTTCTTACGAAAAATTTTTATCTGTTTTGGAGTTGAATTTTGGTCGAGATCTTCAGTGACTTTTTGCGTAGCTATCTGTGCACATAATACTTTCTCCGTGCTGGTTGGGCCCGCGAGTTTTTTCATGACCCTCGTTATGTAATTCAGAACGATGTAGCCTGGTATCTTCCCGGTGCTCAAAGCCATATCTGTTGACAGTAGAAGAGTTATAAAAAATAGATATTTTTTCACGATTTGCCCCCTCTAGAAGACCGAATATTTTTTTTAAAAAAATCCCCTTGTTACGACATATTATAACATGCGTTAGTTTGTTGATGCTAGAGTTTGGGAAAAATAAAAAGCGGGCTCGAGATTTGCGTCCCGAGCCCGCTTTTTATTTGAAAAAAAACTTTGTTAGTGTTTAAACGTTTTGTGTAGATTTATTAGCACCCAAGATCTTGTTAATGAGATCCCAATGTGCGGCGGTGCAGAAGCACCCCATAACCATCATGGCGCTCCCAAGGCTGAACATACCATTGTTCCGTTTTTCCGCCCGAATTTCATTGCCCATTATTTTAATACCAGAAATGATGCCAGTGATGCCAAAAGTTGGGAGGGGGTTTTCCCAGGCACCTTTTATGCCGTAGTCCCAGGAAATCGCTTTCAAACCACTTCCAACCCATGCAGCTCCTGTTTTCACCTTTTCCATTCCATTTTTTAACGAGTCGTAGGTAAGATTTTCGCTGATTGTATAAGCTACCGTGCTAATCACAGCAAATTTTCCCGTTTTGGCAAGCAAGCCAGACTCTTCGTTGTTTTGCATCGCCATGCTGACAACCGGCGTCAACGCCGCGCAAAATAAAAAACCTATAAGACCGTTACGAAGAACTCTTTTCATGTGAGTTACCCTTGAATTGAAAGAAAAATAAAATATAATCGTTGTTCAGTATGACAAATTTTTTGAGAACAGCAACAAAAATCTTTTGCAATAAAAATATATCGAGGGTGTAGGATTTTGCGCCCACACACTCGATAGAAAAAATATTAAACGAATATCGCTTGTTTATGCGAGTTCTTTGCCCAATTTGTTAGCGAAAAATTTTTCGTAAACAGTCCTGCCCAAAAGGCATCCGCCTACTGTTGCAGCTGTGCGGGCGAGCGATGACTGCCATGGTCTCTTATGGTTTATTGCGATACTGAAAGCTGTGGTTATGGCTGGTACAGCAGTCTTGTCGACAATTTTGTTTTTAACCACATAGCCATGCTTGTCTTGTCTGAAGCCATCCAAGAGGCCAAACATTGCGCTTACGAAAAAGTGCTTGATCGATCCCCATGGCAGGTGCCATTTGGTTTTTTGTTCTAGTTCTAGCTTCTTTTGTTTTTCGATTTTCTCTAGCTCTAGCTTCTCTCGCTCTAGCTTCTCTAGCTTTAGCTTCTTTTGCTTTTTGAGCTTCTCTAGGCTGAGCCTCGCTTGTTTTAGCTTCTCTAGCTTTAGCTTCTTTTGCTTTTTGAGCTTCTCTAGGCTGAGCCTCGCTTGTTTTAGCTTATCTAGTTTTAGCTTCATTTGTTCTTTGAGCTTGTTTAGTTCTGTTAGTTTCTGTTTTGCTCTTAACAGCTTCTGTAATTCTTGTTTCGCGATAAGCTTATTGGTGAGTTCTTCAGTAATTTGTAGAATTTTTTTGATCTCTTCGTGGCCTTTTTTTAGTACTTCGGGGTCTCCATCATCTTCTTCCCCATCTTCTTCTTCCCCATCTTCTTCTTCTGAAATATTCGAAGCATCTGTTTTTTTAAGTTCTTCAAGGTCTGATGGTGTAAGCGAGCATGAGTCATCATTATCTTCTTTTTTTACTGAAATATCCGAATTCTGCAGATTGCTATTTTCGCTTTCCATACCCCACGCGTGTCCAGCGCAGACCATGCCAACAGCAAATATCCATACCAATACTTTATTATTTTTAAACATGCTACTGTTCCCCTTAAATGTAATTCTCTATTTTTTGTTTTCTATTTTAAATAATTACGAATATTTTTCTTTTATTATCCTATTCTCTATTCATTTTACACTTATTTACCAGTTTGTCAAATTATATTATTAATTTCACCAATTTTCTATCTTGTTTTGCCCTAATTATCCATGTTCCTGAATCTTTTTACGTGCGCGTAACCTTGAAAAAGCGATGTTTCCCAATCCTGAGTTCCACCGCTCCCTCCGTGCTAACTATCGCCTTAACGTCCGTGACTTTCTGCCCATTCACCGTCACCGCCCCGCTCGTTACCAGGCGGCGCGCCTCAGAGCCCGATGCGACCGAATTGGTCAGCTTTATGAGCTCAAGAATGCCGATAGTCTCGGGGGTATTGGCGGGGAACAGTATCTGTTCGGCAAGCGAAAAGTCCGCCCCATCCCGTTTTTGGAAGAGTTTTTCAAACGATGCTCGTCCTAAAACGGCAGCTTCAGCTCCCCAGAATTTTTGCAAAATATCTGCCGCAAGTCTCTTTTTAAGCTCCATGGGATGGATTTTTTGGGTTGCAACGTCGTTTTTGAGCGCAGCGATCTCTTGGGGTGTCTGGTTGAGTAGCAGCTCAAAATAGCGCCACATGAGCGTGTCAGAGATCGACATGACCTTGCCAAAGACCTGGTCAGGCTCTTCCGTCAGACCGATATAGTTGCCGAGGGATTTTGACATCTTGGCAACCCCATCAAGACCTTCCAGCAGCGGGGTTGTGATGATCACCTGCGCGGGCAGACCAAACTGTTCTTGCAGGTGGCGTCCCATGAGCAGATTGAATGTCTGGTCAGTGCCGCCAAGCTCAACATGCGCGCCAAGCTCGACTGAATCGTACCCCTGTATGAGTGGGTAGAGCAGCTCGTGAAAACCGATCGGCTGCTGTTCTGCCATGCGTTTTACAAAATCGTCCCGTTCGATGATACGTGCGAGAGTAACTTTTGAACAGAGCTTTATCCAGTCGCGTGAGCTTATCTTATCGAGCCATTCAGCATTATGTCGGATGATCAGCTGCGAGACATCCAAAATTTTTCCCACCTGCGCAATATAGGTCTCTGCATTGGTTGCAATGGTCTCTGCATCGAGTGGAGGACGTGTCTTTGAGCGGCCGGTAGGGTCACCGATCAGAGAAGTAAAATCACCGATAACCAGGACGACCTGGTGGCCAAGCTCCTGGAATAGTCGTAGTTTTGAGAGTACGACGGTATGCCCAAGGTGTACGTCGGGCGCCGTTGGGTCCATGCCAAATTTTATGGTCAACTTCTTATCAGATGCCATCAACGCATCAAATTCATTGCGGGGGGTTATCTGTTGGGTGCCGGCTACTATCCGATCGATTAACATTTTTTTATGCATCTTTTCTCTCCCTCATTAAAATCCGCACGCGGAACCACACAGGGTGACGGCGACCGAAACTACCGCCCCCAAAATTCCCATGATCTGGCGGGCAAAAAAGATCCAGATAAGCAGAAAGCCGAAGATCATGATCGGGTTAATGTAAGACGCAAAGCTCGGATCTTTTTCGAATTTGCAGAGCAGGACGCCATAGATCGTATCGCGCAGCAGGGCAAATGCGGCGAGGAATATGTTCGTGAAGGTCATGGCCGCACAGAGGAGGCTGAGGACATAGAGGTTGGGGGGTAGGCTTGCGCGTAGATTTGCAACTAGTTGGAGCGGATCGAGTGTGGTGGCCGACGCGGCGGCTGATGCATTGATAAATATCATAAAAAAACCGGCGATGATTGCGAGTAGCAGGTGGACCATGGTGCGTGAGCCGAATACCAGAAAGAGGCGTAAGGGGCGTTTGGTGTGCCTGATTTCAAGAATGTTGATGGGGATTAAATTACCGAGCATGACATCGATCAGAATAAAATAGATGAGGTCGAAAAAACCGATGTGCATGAAGGGGTTAAAATCGGCAAATCCCATCTTGGTGGCAGTATCGTCGCCCATGAGCCGAGCGACGTATGCCTGTACGGTGCCAGAAAAAGTTATGGAGAGCGCGAAAGCAAAAAATGAGAGCGTGACGGCAATTATGGCGTCGGTGTTCTGTAGTGAAATCATCAATAAACCTGTTTTAATCGTGTAAAAAACCACTTTTTTAGTGTAGGGCAACTCGGTGGGTTTGGTCAACCGCGAGGGTTAGCCGGGTGTGATAAAAAGTGTTACAAAGAATGCTTGAGGGGAAGATCCATGTATAAAATCTTTCAAAAGGTGGCTGAACCCTCTCCACCGCTCATCCCGAGTGTTTTTCCGTAGGGACTTGTCCCGTAGGAAAAATGTATCGAGGGACATGCGCGGTGGTACAAAGAGCCTATTAATCAAAAAATTCAATTGGCCAACACAACCCCCATTAAATCCACTGACTCATAAACACATGATTTACCACCGCACATGTCCCTCGATACATTTTCTCAGCATGTACCATGCCTCAAAAACACCCCAGCCTTCGCCAAGGCTTCGGCGGGCTCTCGTCGGGATGGGGGGCGTCAGCCCGGCGTAGCCAAAGGCGTAGACGGGTGGAGAGAGATAACTAGTATTACACGCATATTTCATACATCAATTTTCAGATTTGGTATTACAAGGTTTTAGATGCAGGTGTCCTGGGCGGTTGGGCGACTGTTTTGTTTAAAATTTCGGTGTTATGGTAGGTTAAAATCCTTTAGATCCAGGCTTTTTGCTTCAAATCTGTGCTAATCTAACATTCAATGTTAGATTAGCACAAGCATGTCGTTTAATCAGGACTTCCTCAGAACTAAATTAAGCATAGCGTGAAATCTGATTCAGAGCGCATAATCTATCCATTAGTGATTTGAAATCCATCTCTCGAAGAGCTCTAAAAGCATCTTCTGCGCTATCGAGTCGTCTAGAAACCCTCTCCAATTCAATAAATGCGTAGGCCAAGAGGACGGCCGCGACATGATTGCATTGTTTTATAAAGCTTGTTGACGCACAGGACTTCCTCAAATGCTTGAAAGATCCGAGCCAGACTGGCAATTACATAAACCCCGCTCGCCCTGAGGAGGCCTGAAAGGCCGTCTCGAAGGGTTCTTGCGCCCATGTTTACTATTGAAAACTTCGTATTTCAAAAATAAATCCACGAATTTTTCCATTAATTTTTGAATCTCAGACCGCTCGCAAGAACCCTTCGAGACGCGCTAACGCGCTCCTCAGGGCGAGCGGAACTGCGACCAACTCGACTTTGAGCAAGACTTGAAAAGACGAAAGTACGTTCAAATCGGATCTTTGAATGGAACTGAGGAAGTCCTGTATTTATCGCATTCCCGCCTTAGTTAGTTGAATATCACCTTCAAGTCTTCGATCCCTTTGAGCGCTTTCTTGGTTCCGGGCAGTTCATTCGGTCTCCCATATTTTTTTACGTCCCAGCTTACGATTTTGTAGAGATTGTCTAGAACGTCGACCCGCGTAAACACCGTATTGATGCCCGGTATTTCATGGATCCACGGATATTTTTTAAATGCTTTAAAGAGGTGCGATTGAGCCTCTTTATATGGAATTAACTGATTGCTGGGCGGAGTGATGCGCTCTTTCTCGAGCATCCATCGCTCTGCAATTCTCTGCTGCGCGCAGATGGTCAGAAGATTGAGAAAGCCTATTTCTGCGCCCGCTTCTAATGCTTCCACACAGCAAAAGGCATATTGGTTGTATATATGCCTGTCTATGTCTTTTGCTGGAGTGGGGTGTAACATCTTTCCGAGGCGAACGAAATTTTTAATGATTCTTGGTATGCCTTTTTTCAATTTTTGTGGACTCCCAAAACAGTAGAGGGGGATACATGGTGCGGCCATATTTTTATAATTTACGTTGGCATAGAGCCATTTTCTGAGTTTTTTGCTTTCGCCATGATCTTTGATTTTTAATAGATCGTTGTAGGCCGCAGGATCATATCCAATGGCGGGGATTGCCTGTTGGGGTATTTTGCTGGGCTGTTGGCCCATGAGCATGTAAAACGCTTTCTTCCTCTCTGGCGCCCCTTTGTCCATAAGGTAGTCGAGGAGCGTTTTACCGTTATTATCTGTTCGGTTGATATCAATACCCTTGTGCAAGAGCTTTCTCAGCGCATAGAGATTATTCTTTATAATTGCCTCGTGCATACAGCAATTACTGCCATCTGCACAGTTGAAATGGATGTTGGCGTCTCGTCTCAGATAAGTATCTAATGTGAGATCAAATTGATTGGATATAGCATATAAAATTGGTGGTCGTTTATTGGCACAGTCAGTTCCTTGAGGACTTACGCCGGCATCGCAAAGCCTTGCGTATAATGCGTCATTCAGGAAAGAATAATAGAAGAGCGTGAGCCCCTTGCGACAGCTGCTTTTTATGTATGCGCCGTTTGCAAGCAGGAGCTCGGCAGTTTCTGTGGTAGTGTGTGTATTTAGTAAGAAAACGCTTAACACCTTCTTGAACCAGTATGAGATTTCTTGTTTGGTCGATGGGGTGATAAGCTGCTCTATGCCGTTTTTGATGGCGGTCAGTCTCTCTTGACACGTTTCAATCTGATCTGCCGAGAGCACCCACTCACAGAGTGAAGATAGGGCGTGTCCCGTGCTTGTAATGTGTTCGCGTGTATCGTACTTATTAGGTGGTAATGATGCGAGCGCATAGATGAAGCCGGGAACATCGTCCAATACGAATTCTTCCGATAAAGCCCATTCGTTCCCTCTTTGTATATAAGGGGACCATTCTTCAGGCACGGGCAAGTATTTGAGCCCATCTAGAGCCGTGGCAACATGCTTGATGTTGTCAGCTGCGAAGATTGCTGACCATTTTTGAAGCCAGTAGGATAGCTCTTCGTGGGCGTCCGGATCGTTTACTTTTTTCATACAGGACATGGCGGCGTTGAACCTGGGTATCTGACTTTCATTATCTGCTGATATCCAATCGCACAAAAGCCCCAACATTTTTTTGGCAGTATCCCCGTCTACATCCGATGGCATGGCGGCGAGCGCGGTTATGAATGGTTCTATGTCATTTTTCGAAAAGTCCTCTTGCAACGAGCATACCCAGGTCTTGTTTTCTGTTTGGGTCTCAACAAGGTATTTTTTTAGCTTTTGCGGCGCTCTGATTTCTACGTAAAATGTGCGTGAGGGGGTGCAGCTAAACAGCACGGCCAGGGCGAAGAGGGTTGTTGTGTGCAGCTTTTTCATTTGGTGCTCCCATGGTTTTACCCGAAAATAGATCAGAGCAATTATTGCACAAGTTGCTCTTTTGCGCCAGTCCGGCGAAGTCAAAGACGTAGCCTGGGAGTAGCGAAGCGTATCGAAGGGAAGGGCAGGCGCCCATGTCGAAGTCATTACCCGTCTTCGCCTTCGGCTTCTTCGGGCTATCGCCCCCGCAAGTGACGGGGGGGCTTGCACTTCTTTGCAAGATAAAAAATAGACTTTTCACATCTAAATCCAGCTTGACATTTTACTTAAAATCGGTAAAGTAATAATAAGTATTGTAGAAATAATTTTTTAAAAAACTCTCTACGTACGCGCCTCTCGCGCTCCCCCTCGCACGGCGACTTGTAACTAATATTATGTAATTAAATAATAATGAGATAGTGGAGCTTTAAATGAAGACAATAAACAAAAAACAGCTGTTGGCTGGACTGCTTCTGGTCGTTGCGATGGCGCCACAGAGTGTGGCGGCGATGGAACAGAAGGTTGAGCAGCTGAAAAATGAAATATCCGAAAACACAAAATTGAGAAAGTTCTTGACAGAAAAAATGGAGCAGCAGTCACTGGTCTTGGCCTTCCAAGAAGATGGTTGGTATGGACTGGGAAAAGCGTATGTTGCAAGGGATGAAGTTATTTCGCAACCGCATAAAGCTCCGCTTGCGGCTGGGGAACAAGTGGCAAATGAGAATACGCCCAAATTGGATACTAAGGCGTTGATAGGGCAGCTGAAAAATGAAATATCCAAAAACATAAAATTGAGAAAGCTCTTGACAGAAAAAATGGAGCAGCAGTCACGGTCACTGTTGCTGGCCTTCCAACTCGATATGTGGTTTGTACGCAGAGCGCAACGTGCACTGCTGAAGGGTGAAGATGAAGAGGTAGCTGCAGAACAGGACCTGCAAAAGGTTTTCGATATGACGATGACGTTAGAAGAGTTTATTGCGCAATATTTTAAGCAGCCTAAGTAAGAAAGTGGTTGACCGTGAAAACCTTGCCAGATAAAAAATAGACTTTTCACATCTAAATCCAGCTTGACCTTTTGCTGAAAATCGGTAAAGTAATAATAAGTATTGTAGAAATAATTTTTTAAAAAACTCTCTACGTACGCGCCTCTTGCGCTCCCCCTCGCACGGCGACTTGTAACTAATATTATGTAATTAAATAATGAAATAATGGAGTTTAAAATGAAGACAATAAATAAAAAACAGCTGTTGGCTGGACTATTTCTGGTTGTCGCGATGGTGCCACAGAGTGTGGCGGCGATGGAACAGAAGGTTGAACAGAAGAATGAAAAAAGTGCGTTGGTGCGGTTCCGTAATGAAAATGCGCTCCAAAATGATGGCGGATATGGGCCGGAAGCAAAAAACGTTTTAATGGGTGTGGAAGATGAAACTACTTCGCAACCGTATGATGTGCTGGAAGCGGACGCGATTTTGGTGAAATTAGTCGAGAGCGTAAAAAATGATGGGATAAATGGACTTAAAGCTGTATTGCAAAAGGCGCTTAAAGAGGCATCTTTTTTTGACGTAAACACAAAAGCAAGCCGTGGTTACACCCTGCTCCACATGTTTGTCGGTGCGCCCGAGAAAATTCCAGAAGTTCTAGATATCATCAAGTATCTCATAACAGCAGGGGTGGATGTCAATGTCAAAGATGTTGAGGGCAGGACTGCTCTTCAATTATGTCCGATCAATGCATGTTTCAAATATCTCCTTGAGAATGGGGCAAATATAAATTCACAAAATAATAAGGGCGAAACAGCCCTTCACGCTGCTGCGCGTCGTCTAGATCTAGATACCATTAAATATCTCGTTGAGAATGGGGCAAATATGAATTTACAAGATATCAATGGCAATACAGCCCTCCACGCTGTTGTGTTTCATCCAGCGGGCCTGAAAGCCATTAAATATCTCGTTGAAAATGGCGCCAATCCTTGTATTCTTAACAAGTTGAACGAAACCGCCCGGGTTCTGGCGCATAACAATTCTAAGTCAGAATTTGAGGACTATCTTGCATTGGCCGAGGGCCTACAAAAGGTTTTTGCTAAGACGATAACGTCACAAGCGTTTGTTGAGCAATATTTTACATATATTTTTAAAGACCTTCCTGACGCGATTCGCATTGGTGCCTTGAAGTTTATTGATGTTCTGGCCAAGTGGAACGAAGAAAAGTGTTCTATGCTCATAAAAAAAATTGATCCACACGTAACAGCAAAACCGGGTACAAATCTCTGGTACCTGCAACTCTGTGAGCATGCAATAAGAACAGAAAACCTGAAGCTTTTTACCGAGATTGTTAGCAATAAACCGCAGCTCTGTGAGATTGTTAACAATGAGAGTGTTAGCAATAAACCGCGGCTCTGGGAGCTGCTTGATATGGTAATCTACAACAAGCCTGAACTCAACAAGATCCTCTCGAAATCTAAAAAGATTTTTGGTGCCGTCGAGAGCAAAAACAACCCGCTTGGACTAACAATGCTGAGATTGAAAGATGCGTGGGATAAGGCTGATCAAGATAAGGTCAAGGAGCCTATCATCAACTTTAGGAGCAGGCGAATTACTGTTTCAGAGATTAAAACCACAAGTACCAATAACGGGAAAATGCCTGCCGAAGTCCTTTCAAACATCATGGGCTTTTTGGGTACCAACTAATTTCGGTCAAGAGTAGTTTTTTAAAAGTTCAGCCCCCTGTATCCTAATGGGTATGTGGGGCTGAATTGTTGTCTAATCCTCAATCTCGACGATCCCGCTAACCGGCTCCGCAACCATTTCGCTCCCCAGCCCCTCTATCGCGGGATCTACTACCGGTACGACCACGGGTTCTGGCAGGATAGGTTCTGGTGCCACCGGCCCGTCAAGTAACTGACAATATTTTATAAAAAATTTCTTTGCCATAGCGGTCGCAACGCTCGAAGACCCCGCATGTTCGACCATGATGACAAGCACAATCGGATCGTAGTTTTTGTACTGTGCATAGACCGCAAACCAGCCGTGTGGCAGAAACTCTCCCCCCAGTTCATGTTTTGAGCGGTTGTTGGTCTGTGCGGTACCGGTCTTCCCATAAATTTCCATATTCTTTAAATTACAGAGTGTTCTACCCGTTCCGTGCGCGATCGCGCTTTTCATAGCTTTTTGGATGAATTTGCGGGTACTTACTGCAAAAGGGAGCTCTGTTTTTGTCATCGGTTCGTGCGCAAGAATGCGTGGCGTCACCAGGCTCCCGGTAAAGATGCTGCCGACCATGCGTGCGACCTGGAGCGGGGTGACCATCACGTAGGTCTGCCCGATGCAGACCTGCACCGTCTCTCCTTGCCACCACGGCTCGTGGAGGGTCCGCTTTTTCCAGCTTGAGGTGGGAATCAACCCAGATCTTTCGGGCAGAGATATGCCCGTTGGCGCTCCTAGTCCGTAGAGCTGCGCGTAGTGTGCCAGCCTATCGATATTGATTCGTTTGCCAATATCATAAAACGCAATGTTGCACGACTGGGCTATCGCCTCTTCAAAATTGAGGGTGCCATGGCCAATCTTGTCTTTGTTGCAGTGAAATTCGGAGTTGCCAAGCATGATTGATCCGGTGCAGCACCAGCAGCTCTGGGGGGTGGCAATCCCCTCTTCAAGCGCCGCAGTGGTCGTTACTAATTTGAAGAGCGAAGCTGGAGGATAGCAGGCGGAAAACGCTCGGTTAACAAAAGGTTTTGTTTCTATGCACCGTTTCCAGGTTGCATCATCGACGGGCCCCACAAACATGTTTGGGTCGAACTCGGGGCGTGAAACTACTGCAAGTAAGCTCCCATTTCGTGGGTCCATGGCAATAAGGGCACCAATCTGATTTTCAGAAAATAGTTCTTCAGCAATCGATTGCATATCAAAATCTAGCGTTGTTTCAAGCACACTCCCATCACGAGCTTCTTTGACGTTGCGGGACTCAAGAGATTGTCCATTTGCGTTGACAACGACCGCGAATTCTCCCGGCTCGCCGCGCAGCTGTTCTTCGTACATCCGTTCTAATCCAAAAGTCCCTTGCCCAAAGGTTCCCTGTCCAGCCGGTGCACCACGAAAATAGCCGATCACATGACACCCAAGCGTTGCATAGGGATAAAACCGCATGGAATCAGTTTTAATGGCAAGATTATTGCTGAGAGAGCACTGCTCCATGATGCAACTGAGCTGCTCAAAGGGGAGGTCGGCGCATATGATGCATTCTTCCCCCCGTTTTTCAAATATGAGCAAAGCTTCTTCTGGGATCGAGTTTGTCCCCAGGATGGTTCGCAAACGTTCAATGGTGGTCATCTGGCTTGCGTTAAAATGCTTATTTCCTGATCCTCGCCAGAGCAGCGTGGTGACAGGACGATTTGTTGCCAAGGCTTTGCCATGCCGATCGAGGATGGCCCCGCGGAGCGAATCGACTGTTTTGTGGCGGAGGCAGTTCTTTTGGCTCGTCTGGTTGAAGTGTTCACCCCGGTAGATCTGAAAGTAGATGAGCACGCCAAAGATAGCGCTGCTTATCAGGATGATGGCAACTGAGAGAAACCTTAGTTGGCGCGAAAGATGGCGGGGGGAGGGTTTTTTCATCGAACGTACCGCTCGGTGCTGATGCGGGCCGTATGCCCCAAAAGGTGCTGAACCGTCGCAATGTGAGCTCCATTTTCAAGGAGGTGAACGGCGAATGAGTGGCGCAAGATCTGTGGGGTGAGTTCGCGGTCTTTCCCAAGAAAAGTGCCGAACATGCAACATATCCGCTGAATTGAGCGGGGCGTGAGCGGTTCGCGGCGGTAGTTGAGAAAGAGGTATTCGCTCTCATGTTCGATGGGGGGGCGTTCTTTGGTAAGATATGTTTTAAGCTGGCTGAGCCCCTTGTCGCCGAAATAGACGGTGCGGAGCGACGACTTTTTATTGCGGACGACGATAGCTTTTTCGCTAAAATTGATGTCTGCGATGCGTAGGCTGCTCAGCTCCGAGCACCGGACGCCCGTTGCATAGAGCAGCTCGAGAATGCATCTGTCCCGGTGGGGCATGGGTGTTGGTAGTTTTTTTTCATCAAGCTCTTCAAGTAAAAAGTTGAGCTCTTTTTGTGAGATGGTCTTGGGCTGCGCAAGTATGACCTGGGGCCGCACAAAGGTGGTTGGCTCGATAAGATTTTTTTGCGCGAGAAATTGGGCAAAAGAGTTGTAACAGGAGATCTTGCGCGCTACGCTGCTCGGGAGAATTTTTTGTGCGACAAGGGTGGCGCGAAAGCGTTTGATTGCATCGGTGAGCGGTAGCTCTCTCTGTACCGCTTGCTCCCGTTTTTCCCAGAAATCGAAGAGCCCCATAAGGTCAGACTGATAGGATCTGCGAGTGTTTTGAGAGACGCCTTTAGTGACCTGCAGATGGTCGAGAAAAGGAGCCACTAGCGAACGGAGCGATGCACGTTCCATGGGGGATCTCCATCTTAGCTAATATTGAAATGCTTGTATCGCCGGTTTACTGACGACCGGTTAACACCAAGCAGCGTAGCAATTCTAGCTTGATTTTGAAATGTGTTCCAGAGATGTATCATAAGTTCGCGATCTTTGAGCGCTTTTTTGCCCAGCAAAATAGCCTGGTTTATTAGTTCGTCAGAGGCAATGGCCGACGAGTCAATAGTGGCAGAAATGTCACCATTTTGAGTAGAGTCTTGTCGGCTCTTTTTATCTGCTGTTGCGAGCTTGGTTGGGATACCGTCCAGTTCGGTTGGTGTTGCTGGCACCAATTCTGTTGGCACACGTAGCTCATTTTTGGCCACTTTGTTTGCAATCAGGGTATTGAGCCGCCGTTTAAGCTCGATAAAACTCGCATATTTTTCTGTGTAGAGTAGGTTAATTTCGCGCTCCGAAAGAAAGAGAATCTTTTTGAGGGGATGATTTTTGAGTAGCTGTTGCATGCATTCGGTGATCAGTTCATCAAACTCGGTGCGATTTAGCATGCCGGGTTGCGGCAGCACCAGTATATGGTGGCGCAGTTCGTCAAGAAGTTCAGGCAAAAATCCCCCCTGCTCGACAAGCGTGTGCAGTGACTCGGTGCTTGAACAGATTATGCGTACGTCCGCGGGCACGCGCTGATCGTCTTTGATTGCGGTAAAAGCCCCATAGCGCAAGAACTCTGCAAGGTGCAGTTGTGTTTCACGCGACAAAAAATGGACATTTTCAAGATGGATAGTGCCGGTCTTATCGAACCGTTCTAAGAGTGGCGCCTGTTGCTGTGGTGTGCCCAAAATCTTTGCAAAACCAAAGAGCTGATGCGCAACCGCGAGGTTTTTTTCTGGTTCTTTGAGGGTTATGGTCTGGATCTGTTGTCGCTGGCTGGTTGTTTGTAAAAGGTCGGTCAATGGCTGGCGATCTTCAGCGCGGGCGTTGAGAAGCACGGCACGGTGCGAAAGCGCGGCACGCAATAGGTCTATTTTAAAATTAAGAAGTGTTTTGCTGACGCCTGGCACCAGTTCACGGATGAGCCGTCCAGCTTCAGTTGTTTCCAGATAGAGGAGATAGTTCCAGTGGCCCGGATCGCGCAATAGGTCCGACTGCATCTTGATGACATCGGAAATGTCAGGGTGCGCAAGCACAATAATAGTGCTCTGCCGTTCAAGGCTCGGGAATGACGAAATGGAGAGCCGCTGCTCGCTGTCAACACATATCGTGGTGTTCTGTGGAGTGCCATATTTCTCGGTATTTTGGGCAATTTTTCTGAGCTCGATCACGAGCGGATGGCCCCGTTGCTGGTTGAGGTCACACGTGACAAATTCGTGCGCGGTCTGGTTGCCAAAAGCAAAGGTGTTGTATTTGTAGTAGAGGATCCCGATCTTGTGCTCGTGCGCGTGGCGCAAGAACGATCTGATGCTCTCCTGGTACTGACCAAGCTCCCGGTGACGGTGGTAGAGCTCTGTTTCGAGAGAATTTTTGCGTGCGAGTAAGACGTCGACGTTACGGTTTTTGACGAGCGTGATGATGGAGCTGAGGGAGGTCGCAAATACGGCCATCTCATCCTGCTCGCCGCCACTGTAAAACTTTTTGGGGCGGGCACCCTCGTTAATAATTATACAGCCGAGCAGAGTGCTCCGGTCGTAGACAGGAACAAAAACATCGGCATCAAGCTTACGCAAAAATCCAGCTGCCTGCGCGTATGAGGCGTCCTGGTCGTAGTAGGCGGAAAAGTCGATCTCATCACGGGTGATGACCTTGGTGCGCATGACCAGCTGCCCCAGCGGCCGGTCGAGAGCTAATTCCGTCTGCAAAAGGCGCATCTGTTCGTCAGAGACCATATAATTTTCGTCTTGCATGATGATGAGACGCACGCTGCCGTTCGGGAGCTGGAAGGCCCGGCTGAAGACTTGCTGGGTCACGTACCTAAATTCGGTCGAATTTGCAATGGAATTTAGCTGTACAAGAACTTCTTTCATGAGGCTTATAAAATTGAATTTACGGGAGGTGGTTATCTGTTCACGGGTGTTGAGGAATCTTAAGCCTATGAGGCGGAAGGTGCAGTAGTACATGGCGGCGGTAAGGATGATTGTCGAGAGGTTAATGAAAAGGTAGGAATTGAGCAGGTGACCGTCAGAGAATGGGTTATAGGTGAGGCATTTTATTATAAGCTGTGGCACCATAAAAGCAGAGATAAATATTTTTACTTGATGTTGCAGAATTCGGGGAAGGATATTTTTTTGGGTTGTTCGTAAAACGATAAAAATCGTGCAACATCCCATTGCTAGATTGAAAAAATAGGCTATTTTTCTGAGTGCTGGTCCCCACAAAATATCGGTACCAAATGAAAATGCAAGTGTGGCAATAAAGAGAGTTGCTAAACATAATCCAAAAAAAATCCTGAAAATGGTAAAACTGCGAGGAATTTTTATATTTTTGGTTATCAATGATTCTGCGAATAGGGATAAACCTAGGTGAAAAAACATATTGAGTGCCCAATTTAATCTTTTTCTCAGATGTATGTCTGCTTCGTTCATCACAAAGAAACCCAGTACATTCAGAGTTTTTAATATTTCTAGGCAATCAATAGCTAAAGAAAAAACAAGTATTAATGACAGGAAGATTCTGCCATTCCGACTGATTCTAGAGCTTGTAAAGTCCGAACTAAGGGCTATTAAAAGGCACAGTTTGAGTATCGTTGCACACACTATGGAAAACATAAACAAAGAGGGATTTTCGAGTAGTTCGATAAATGAGCTCAGATTTATGGGCATAATGTTTACCTCGGACAACTTACGATATATAATAAAACTTATTGTTGTTGTGCGCTTCTTCTATTCTCATGATTTAGTTTACACGAAATTATTTGAAAGGGTTATTGTTGATGTATAAGAGATTTAATTTTTTGGGGGTTTTCGTTTTACTTGTTTTCTCCGGGATCGGCGGATCGTTAGAGGCTAGCAAGTATTCAAGCCCTAGTGCGAGCTGTGGCTCTTCACCCTCTACACCTGACGACGATGGCATAGCGCCAAATAAAGATTGGAAGCCAATTTTTGGAGAACAGGTAAAAAAAGATGCGGACCTTATCTTACTCATTCAGAAGTCGGTTCCCAAGGACTGGAAGGATGAGCCAAAGAAAAACGTGAATTTGAAGAAGGAACAGCAAGACAAGAAATATCTCAAGATTGTTGCTGCTGCGTCGTCTCAAAAGTTCTTTGGCGTTAAGAAAAAATAATTTTTTTGGAAATTAATTTACTAGGGGGACATATGCCAAAACATACAGACATTGATAACGAACAGGATTTTTCGGAAAATGAGCACGAGTTTGCAGCGGTGATGCTCAAGGCCATGGAACACGCGACCCGCAAGTATCCAGCGCCGATGATCATGCAGCTCGGTGCATTGTACGGCTATCAGCCCTTTTTAGTGTTGACAGCAACGATGTTGAGCCAACGGTCGCAAGATGTCGTAACGATGCCGGTTGCGCAAGCGCTCTGGGCAAAGGCCCAGACGCCTGAGGCCCTGCTCGCCATCCCTCAAGCAGAACTTATCGAGCTCATCCGCCCCTGCGGCATGCAGGAGGAGCGGGCCAAAAATCTGCGGGAAGTCAGTCGCATTCTGATCGAAAAGTTCGGTGGTCAGGTCCCCTGCTCAAAAGAGGATCTCTACGCTCTGCCGGGAGTGGGCGCAAAGACCGCCAATCTGGTCCTCGCGGAAGCGTTCGGCATCCCTGCAATCTGCGTCGATACGCATGTGTTGCGGATTGCACAGCACATCGGGCTGGTGCCTGAGGGCGCTAACGAAACGGCCGCGCAAGAGGTCCTTGAGGTACTCTTTTCGGCGCCAACCTGGGCGCTCGTCAATCGCTATTTTGTCGCCTGGGGGCAGCATGTCTGCACGCCACACATGACAGAATGCGTCTGCAAGGAGCGGATGCAAGAGGCGATCGATGAGTTTATCGAGTTGGCTGAAGAATTTATGGGCGGCTGTGACGAAGATGATGAGTGCGGTTGTGGCGGATCGTGCTGCTGCTGTTAAGTTAATCGTTCAGTAAAAGTGTAATGGCTGTGGGTGGTGATGTCTGAGGAACCGCCCATGGCCATTTTTTTGTATCCACTTTCTCATTTCCCTTGCCCGCACACTCCCATCATGTTATCCTCAGAACAATTTATCTGAGTAAAGCTGATCATGAGCAGTAAGCGATGTTGCAAAAAAAGGTGTTAAGGTTATATGTAGGCCTACTAAGCTGTTTTCTCAGTACTTTTCTTGGTGGACATGGGTTTATAGAGGGCACTCTTGTTACCACCCCCAATGGTGTAATGCCAATTGAGCAGCTGCAAAAGGACGATCTGGTAATCAGCCGTGACAAGACAAACGGTACTTTTGTGTCCAAGCCGATACAGTCCTGTGAAAAACATACGGTTCCTGAAATCATCGAATTATTTATCGAAGACACAAGCCTACTTGCTGATCCTGGGCAGAGATTTTTTGTGCTTGCAGAGCGAAAATGGTATGCAGCAAAAGATCTGAAGCCGGGGCAGATACTCTCCAAAAAGGGGGGTGGTTTTGCTACGGTTTCGCGCGTAAAAAAGAGAAAAAAGGCTGCAAATATCTACGATTTATCGATACAAGACTGCCACAACTTTTGCGTATCTGGCCAGGAAATTATTGCACATAACTATGGCTTTGTCCCACCCCTGCTCTATAGCGCGTATTCCTATTGCGCTGGGGTTGTGACCGCGACAGCTGCCACAGTTGCTGAAGGTTTCGTATTTGCCCCTCTCACAGCATCGGTTGCGACAGCAGCGACCGTCGCGCGCGTCACAGGCATAACCTTTACCTGCGGTCTTGTGGCGGGTGTAGGAAAATCCGTTTTCGAGGGGCTGGGCTCATGGTTTTCACGCAGTTCAAAAAAACAAGCACAGATCATTCCGCCTGTTTTTGTTGAAACAAAGCCGGTGATAAGTATTAAAGATCGATTTGCTTCCAAAGATCCGCAAGCTTTTATCTATTCGAATGCTGGTGTATCAGATCCTAAATATGCCCCAGTCGGTAATCCTGGGCCTAATCCGGTAAAAGAAATGATAGACCGCTGGATTTCCAATTATGACCAGTTATCCCCTAAACAAAAAGAGCTAGCAGTTCTAAAGGCACAATACCTACAACAGGAGGCAGACTCAATCGCGGCTTCTTTTAATGTTACCAAGGCGCCCATAGACCTTCAGACACTTCCGCCCAAAAACATAACCCCTCCACCACCAAACAATGTTTCGATACCAATAATTAACAATATTGTTGCGGCGTTATCAAATAATTCGTCAACAACAAACACCAGTAGCAGCCCCGCTCCTCCAGCCGAAACTCCTCACATCAGTAAACATAAGCCTAAAATAAATCAGCCCGATTATGGGGAAAATACAGCCCCCAAGCCCTGGCCTGCTTCTCATAACAAAAGCTCCAAAGGGCACAAAAAAATCAAATTCGTAACAACAGTCAACCCCGATGCAAGGCGCATGGTGCGCAGCAACGAGAGAATCAAGGTTGACATCACAAATCAGGTCCCTGCATCAACCGGTTCGTTTTCTTGTTACATAAATCCCTCCGACACAAGCGCTATAACGGAAAAACAAGATGTCCCACCACTACCCAAACACATAACCGTCAATTTTTCTCCAGGCAATAATAGTACACACAAAACGCGGTTTGGACCGGGGCCGCACCCGGACAAAGAAAAATCGGTCGAATTTAAAAAGCCTATCACGTGTGCAGCTGGTGCGGGTGGCATGCCGCCTGATGAGCAGTGGAATCAGCACAACTTGAATAACCCCAACGATAAGTCGGGGCCAAAAATTAAACCGAAAACTGAGCCAAAATGGGAAAAACCATATATCCCGCAGGCAACAAATTTTGTGGATGTCCAAACAGAAGTTGTTTCAAAATTCTTAAGTGATGTCGATAAATCTACGGCAGCGCCATACGTGTGTACACATGACCCGAAAAAGGCAAAAAACGTCTGTTGTGATAAAATTGCTGGTGTACAGTGGCACGAAGGCAAAGTGGTTTTGCGTGTGGATTTTGATGAAGCAAAAGGCGCTCATTTTAATTTAAGCGACTGCCGCTCGGGTAAAAAGGTTAAACTGGCGATACCTTTAGAGGGGGGCGAGGCAGCAGTAGTAGAATTTTTGGTGCTATTAAATAATCCAGAGACAATTGCTGCGGCACTCGAAATGTATGAGAAAAAAGTTGCTAATGAGGCTTTTGGAGATGTTCATCCTGGAAAACTTGGGCAATATGGTGAATGGATCAGGTTGCTAAAGAAAGCTTTAGGAAAAAATACTATCGACAACTGAATGGACCAAAAATGAATGAAGATTTGTGGAATGAAGTAATGGCACAGTTAATGCCAAATGTTACTATGTTCTCAGGAAGCGAAGACATACAACTAATCAAACAGATTGGATGTCTTCGCGATACTATTGATGAAAACAAAAATTTACATAAATTTCCGTTTTCAGACCAATCGGAAATTGTTACTATACTTGAAAAATTACTGAATCGATCGTTTGATGATACTGTTTATCTTTATTCGCCTGAACTCTTTGTATCGGTAATCAAAGCATCACTGCGCAAGATAATCGAACTTCAATATAAAATCTTCTATTCAGATCCTGTCTGGTTGTGGAATCCAACCGAAGGATATATGATTGAAGATTCTAATGTTGATTGCAGAATCGTTGTGTTGGTGCCAAAGACTAAAGACCTTTTTCCCCAATTTGAGCTAAAAAAAGATACTTTTGCACGCGGTTTATTTGGCTATTCATCTTTACTAGGTCTTTACACTCGATATTGCGGCATCACAATGTTCGACGCTTTTGAGTCAAATAAAATTCTGCCCTCGCTCCAAAAAATAGTCTCCCTAACCAGTTGGGGGCATATCGATTGGGAAGCCATTCAACAAAAAACGGTTGTGGGCGAAGATCCAAACCAAATCATACCGGCGCTCGAGAAACTCAATGGCAAACCGTTTGATCACACAGTCTATGTCGAATGGTGTGACGCGGACCTGCCGCTAATCAGCGCAGATCTTGGGCAATTACTAACACACTACCGAGAACTCAGAGCACTGTCGATTGAAACGATTCTATTCAATCTCACCACCCCTTATATTATCGAGATAAATGTGTCGGGGATCATCACTGTCGGCATACTTACCGGGAACAATACATGATTAGTCAATTATGGAAAAACGCGATAGAAGCCATCTCACCAAACGTTACGGTCTTTTCTCAGAGTGACGCTGATCGAATTGTACGGGTAATCGAAAAGACCATACAGCTTACTCCAAGGCAATATGTTGACTGGAATAAATATCAACCACATGTCACTAGCTACGGGACAAAAGAAGCTATCGCTACTCTTGAAAAACTTTTGCAACGTCCTATTACTGAAACCAATACCAGCGTCTATGCAATCTTTGTTTTCGAAAGCTTTAGCACGGTCATCAAAACCGATATAATAACTCTTCTACAACATTACAGAATGGTGCGCTGGAATTTTTCCAATATAATAATCTGGAACCCTGCAGAAGGATATGCCATTGAAAATCATCGATTATATGATTTTCACATTGGATTGGCTGAAAAGGGTGGCGATCCGGCACCAGAATTTACTTTCAAAAAAAATATGCTCTTCTACTCATTTATGCGACACAAGGGTCCATTCCATGAACTTACCAGAGCCTTTGGCCTCGAAATTTTTGCTGATGATGAAGCCAACACTATTCTTGCCAAATTTCAGAGCATGTTACCATTCACCATGTGGCGTTGCATCGATTGGGATAAAATCGAGAAGAAGATTTTCGTTGGCAAGGATGAGAATAATGTCTTGCCAGCACTGTACACCTTACTTAAAAAACCGTTCGATACAGAGATATATATCTGTCTAAAACAGCCAGAAGCTCCGCTCATGCGAATTAATTTAACTCCTGAAACGGCTAGGTATAGGCTCATCTGGTCACGCGCGTGCGGAACCTTTCTGTTTAATCTCGAAGAGCGATACGTAATTGAGGTTGATTTGCAGGGTAATATAATGGTTGGGCTCATCCCAGAGCGGGCTGTCTGACGCACCGCCCATGGCCATTTTTTTGTATCCACTTTCTCATTTCCCTTGCCCGCACACTCCCATCATGTTATCCTCAGAACAATTTATCTGAGTAAAGCTGATCATGAGCAGTAAGCGATGTTGCAAAAAAAGGTGTTAAGGTTATATGCAGGCCTACTAAGCTGTTTTCTCAGTACTTTTCTTGGTGGACATGGTATTGCTGAAGGCACCCTCATCAATACGTCGTATGGCAACGTGCCTGTCGAGTGGTTAGGAAAAGATGATCTGGTTGTTAGCCGAGATAAGACCGACGAAACTTTCGTGCTTAAACCGGTACTCGCCTGCACTAAGCGCGCCGTCTCTGAACTTATAGAACTATCTATAGGAGATACCAGTCTACTCGTTGATCCTGCGCAGAGGTTTTTTGTGCTTGCAGAGCATAAGTGGTATGCCGCAAAGGACCTGAAACCTGGGCAGCAGCTATCCAAACGAAAGGGTGGTGCCGCAACCGTCTCAGGGGTAAAAAGAATAAAAAAAAATACGCATGTTTACGAGTTGTCGATACAAGACTGCCATAATTTCTGCGTATCTGACCAGGAAATTATTGCACACAATGTCGTAGTATTTCTTGCCGGAGCAGCTCTGGGCTGGTGTTGGGGTGCCATCACAGCAACCGCCACGACCGCTGTTGCAGGAGCTAGTAGCGTTGCCGCAGCTGTCGGGCTAACTACAGCGACATCAGCCACCGGAATAGCAATTACCGGATCATCTGCAGCCTTTGCAAATACGATAGGTATAGGAGTTACTGGCGCAGTACTAATAAAAGGCGGGTCTGAGCTTGTTTCAAACGCTGGGACAATAATGAGTGCTGTTGGCAGCGTAGGTAGCTTTGTAGGCAAAAGCGCCAAGTTTATTGGTAGCTCCATAGTTGGACTCTGGGGTGGAGGTAAGCCGACACCGCCTAGCTTCATCCGACAGCCTGGCTTGTTCCTCCCCCCGGATGCAAAATCTCTTTCTGGCGTATCTGTGGTCCCTCTGGGATGCGGAAATAACAGTAATATTGCGTTCGATGCCCTAGGAAGAAATCTCTTAAATACCATCTCGTCAGTTTCCCCTAAAACTTCTCCGACTTCTACGCCGGTAAAGACGATACCTGTACCTTCTATTCGCGATCGATTTGCAAATCCGCAAAGTTTTATATATTCGGACGTTCCGCCCATATGCCCGGATATCAATATCTCAGATCTGCATACTCCTGCTACTAATCCGAGAAAGGAGATGATAGACCGCTGGATTCCCAATTATGACCAGCTATCTCCTAAACAAAAAGAGCTAGCAGTTCTAAAGGCACAATACCTACAACAGGAGGCAGATTCCATCGAGGCTTCTTTTAATGCTGCACAGGCGCTCAAAAACCTTCAGGCACTTTCGCCTAAAAAAATAACCCCTCCACCATCAAATAATGTTCCGATACCGATAGTTGATAATCACAATGCAGGTAACAACGGCGAAAGTAAAACACAATCTGGTAAGGGTAGTCCACATCCGGATCAAAAGAAACAGGTTGAACCAAAAAAAACGATTACATGTGCAGCTGGTGCGGGCGGCATGCCGCCTGATGACCAGTGGAACCAGCACAACTTGAATAACCCCAACGATAAGTCGGGGCCAAAAATTAAGCCGCGGACTGAGCCAAAATGGGAGAAACCATATATCCCGCAGGCAACAAATTTTGTGGATGTCCAGACAGAAGTTGTTTCAAAATTTATCAGCGATGTCGACAAATCTACGGCGGCGCCCTTTGTGTGCACATTTGACCCGAAAGGTGCAAAGAACGTTTGTTGTGATAAAATTGCTGGTATACAGTGGCACGAAGGCAAAGTGGTTTTGCGTGTGGATTTTGATGAAGCAAAAGGCGCTCATTTTAATTTAAGCGACTGCCGCTCGGGTAAAAAGGTTAAACTGGCGGTACCTTTAGAGGGAGGCGAGGCAGCAGTAGCAGAATTTTTGGTGTTATTAAATAACCCAGAGACCATTACTGCGGCACTCGAGATGTATAAGAAAAAAGTTGCCGATGAAACATTCAGGAAATCACATCCTCAAAAAGTTGATCAATATACTGAATGGATTAAAGTTCTACAGGAGGCTTTAGGAATAAAATGAACGAAGATTTTTGGAATGAATTAATGGCGCATCTTCTGCCAAATATAACTATATTCCCATGGTACGAAAAGGATGCTGTTCTTGAATCTATCGCACTATTTATCGACTGGGAAAAGCACCCTCAACACTTCAATTTTGGTTCTCCAGAAGAGATAATGCCCCTGCTTAACAAATTACTTAAGCGCACCTTCGATGAAACGGTTTATGTTTATGCGCCACATGATCTATTCTCCGTCTTCAGAGCCCCTCTAAAAACCATAGTGCAAAACTATGAACATATTTATCACACTGATTATTTATGGCTATGGAACCCTGCGGAGGGGTATGTTGTTGAAGATGACGGTTATGGTCGCTGTACTGTTGGGCTTGTGCCCAAGACAAAAGATCCCTACCCCTATTTTTTTGAATGTAAAAAAAGCTTTTTTTTATGTGATGATTTTAGTCTCAACTACCCGTTTCGCGATTTTAGCTCTTGCTATGGTTTAAAAATAGTTGCTGATGGTGAAGCCAATAAAGTCCTAGCTTCTTTCCAGGCAACTTATCCCTTAACCCCATCTGGTGAAATAAACTGGAGGGAAATCACAAGAAAAACGATTGTGGGGAAAAATCCAGGTCGTATTACATTGGAGCTTGAAAAAATCGTCGGAAGCAATATAAGTCAGCCTGCTTATATCGAATGGAACGATGAGAACTTACCGCTCATTCAAGTTGATTTAAATAATATTATATCTCACTATGGGCAACTACTAGATTTTTCTCTCAAAACCACCATATTCGACCCTATGGTCAATTATGCTATCGAAATAGCACCAACTGGTGAGATAACCCTTGGATCTGTTGAACAGAATTCTTCCACTTCTTCACGACATCTATTGCTAAAGAATACATCCAAACCCACGTTTTTACGCCAGAATACCCCCTTCCATAAATTACTCAAATCATTTGGCATTGAAATTATTATGGACGAAGAAGCGAATACAATACTCGCGCATTTTCAGCACCAAATGCCATTTACGCGCTGGGGGAATATTGATTGGGATAAGTTTGAAAAAAAAATTGTCATAGGCAAAAATCCCGAAAATGTCTTATCTGCACTTGCCAAGTTGCTCAACAAGCCGCTTGACTCAGAGGTATATGTCGCATGGAAAGAACCGGGTATCCCACTGGTAAAAATTAACTTCACTACTCAAACCGCTGATTGTTGGCCAATTTGGGTAAATGCATATGGAGCATTTCTTTTTAATCTAAACCAAAGTTATGTTATCGAAGTTGATGTGCTGGGTCGAATTGAAGTCGGGTTCATTCCAGAACGTATCACATAGCCATTCCGCTTTTGTTTCGGGCCTGTTTGATTAAACGGGTTTAAGCTGATTGGAAGCATATTTTCAAGCTC